>CAZXMK010000089.1:0-9969 GCA_964641935.1 uncultured Syntrophaceae bacterium | reverse complement strand
CGGTTCGTAAATCAACCACGCAAAGGAATTTGCAGAGCTTCATCGAGCTGAGAGTGCCCCTTGGCTCAACGGAGTCAAGGAGAACCATTCGTGCATTTTGAAGAGTTTCAGCTCGACCCTCACATCTTTACCGGCATTCGGAAGGCCGGCTACAAAACCCCCACTCCCATCCAGGAACAAGCCATCCCCGTCGTCCTTGAAGGACGCGACGTGATGGGCCTTGCCCAGACCGGCACGGGAAAATCCGCAGCCTTTGTGCTGCCCATCCTGCAGCGCCTGGCCAGGGGACCTGCCAAGCGCATCCGCGCCCTGATCCTCGCCCCCACCCGCGAACTGGCCGAACAGATCCACCAGACGATCGCGGACCTGGGCCGCTATACCCCCATTCGCAGCGTCGCCGTCTACGGCGGCGTGAGCAAGGGAGGGCAGGTCGCGGCCATCAGGCGGGGCGCTGCGATCATCGTCGCCTGCCCCGGCCGCCTGCTGGACCACATGGGAGACGGAAACATCGACCTTTCACGGGTCGAAACACTGGTTCTGGACGAGGCTGACCGCATGTGCGACATGGGCTTCCTGCCGGACATCCGCCGGATCCTCCAGAAGCTGCCGGCAAAGCGCCAGACCCTGTTCTTCTCCGCCACCATGCCGAAGGACATCCGCTCCCTGGCGGACAGCATCCTGAACAACCCTGCCACGATCCAGATCGGTGCCACCGCGCCCGTCGAGACGGTCTCCCATGCCCTTTATCCGGCTGCGGACGGCCTTAAGACGAAGCTGCTCACAACCGTGCTCAAGGAGACGGCAACGGGCCGCGTCCTGGTCTTTACCCGGACAAAGCACCGGGCCCGCAGCCTGGCGGCGCACCTGGAGAAGAGTTCGTTCCGCGTCTCGGCCCTGCAGGGAAACATGACGCAGAACCGGCGCCAGAGCGCCATCAACGGCTTCCGCAACGGGACGTTCGACATCCTCGTCGCGACGGACATCGCCGCCCGCGGCATCGATGTTTCGGACATCTCGCACGTCATCAACTACGACATGCCCGACACCGTCGACGCCTACACCCACCGCATCGGCCGGACGGGACGCGCCAGCAGAACCGGCGAGGCCTTCACCTTTGCATCGAAGGGGGATGAGGGGATGGTTCGGGAAATCGAGAGAGTCCTCGGCGCCCGGATCGAGCGGAGGCGCCTGCCCGATTTCGATTACAGCGGAAACGTCCAGGAATGCCCTGCCCGGCAGGCCCAGGAGAGGAAGCAGAGCCCGCGACCGGCATCCCCCCGTCCCCTCGCTCGATCCGGCAAGGAGCCGGTCCGCCGGTCCCTCCCGGCGGCAACGGGGTCTGCGGGCTCGCAGCAGCAGGGCGGCAGCGCGGCCGGCCCGGCGGGTTCCAACTCATCGGGCCATCGCCGTTCGCCGCGGCCCCTTCGGTTCTCCACCCGGGGCAAGCGCTGACGGCGGCCCGTCGAAGGGCAGATCGAAATCTCACCTCGAAAGCGGCCTGCCGGTTCATCCGGCGGGCCGCTCGTGTTTCGACGCCTATTTGTAGTCTTCCCGGACGGGGGAAAAGACGTCGATGACCCGGCAGTCCGTCTGCGATGTGGCGGAATGGGGTACATGCGGCGGGATGACGGCCACGTGTCCCGCCTCGAGGACCTTCGTCTCGCCGCCGACTGTCATTGTGAAGGTGCCTTCCAGAATCGTCGTAATCTGCTCGTGCGGATGGGAATGGTCCGGCAGGGACGAGCCGGCCTTGACGTCCCAGTAGGAAATCGTCATCGCTCCGGCATGGATCATCCGGGCCGTGAAGCCGGGCAGCATCGGTTTGACCGCCAGTTCCGAAATCTCGAAAAAAGGCATGGATTCTCTCCTTTCCGTGCGGATCCGGCAGGGTCTGTCCGCCCTCCCCGCTGTTTCATCTTTCCTTTCCTGATTGTCCTGAATTCCTGCTTATTCACGAGATCTGCATCCAGTCCCGTTCTTCACACCCCGGACACCTGGACGACCACCCTGCGCCGCCGTCGCCGGTTGTCGAAATCCATCAGGACGATCTGCTGCCATGTCCCCAGGATGAGTTGTCCCGCGGCAACGGGAATCGTGATGGAAGGTCCCAGCAGGGCGGCCCGGACATGGGAATAGCCGTTCCCGTCGCCCCATCGGGCGTCATGGCGATAGGGGATGCCCCGCGGCGCGATCCGCTCGACGGCCTCCACCAGGTCCCGGACGACTCCCCGCTCGTATTCGATGGTGGTCAGGGCAGCGGTGGATCCCGGGACGAACAGGAGCACCTGACCTTCCCGAATTCCCGATTCACCAAGGATATCGGCCGTCTCCCGGCTGATGTCGATCACGTCCGTATCCGCCGACGTGGCAAACGTCAACTCGTCCCGATGGATCTTCATGAGCGCCCCTCCGTATCCCTTCCTGAATTCATTCGCTCCTCCCTATCATGCAGACCCGGTCTTCCACAAGGATGCCCATTCCCCACTCCGCCTGATCGTGGTTTTCCGAATGGAATGAACAACTTTCACTTCTTACATATAGTGCAGGTATTTTCGCGGCTTTTTAACATCGCAACCCTGGAAGTCCCGTCAATCATCGATTTCATGAAACGAAGCGGGGGAATACCCGATGAATGCAAATCGCGCTTGACTTTATATCAGACATAACATAAGGCACGTATTAAATAAACGTGGCACGATTGCCGTTTGACGCTCTTCTTCATGGAACCATTAGCGCTTTCCCGGACACCAATGGGCACGCCACGGGCCTATCCGTCGGGAACGATCACGGGGAGGATTATGACATTGAACCAGGAGACAAAAACCTATCGAAAAGGGGAGATTCCCGGCGTCATCGCCATCAACGCCCGGGAATGCAGGGGATGCGACGCCTGCAAACGCTTCTGTCCCACGGGAGCCATCACCGGCCTGTTCGGCTCAACACACCGGGTCGACGCGGACCTCTGCATCAGCTGCGGCCAGTGCCTGGTCAACTGCCCGTTCGGGGCGCCGTATGAAACGGTGGATCCGGTGGACGAAGTGGCGGCAAAACTGGCGGACAAGAGCACGACCGTCGTCGGCATCATCGCCCCGGCAGTCCGCGTGGCAATCGGCGAGCCCTTCGGCATGCCCGTCGGCAGCCTCGTGACGGGCAAGATGTACGGCGCCATGAAAAAGGCAGGGTTCGTGATCCTGGACAACAACTTCGCCGCGGACCTGACGATCATGGAGGAAGGGACGGAATTCATCCAGAGGGCCCGCCACGCCCTCTTCGGGGAAAAGGCGGAGCACGGGGGCGAGATCGGCCCGCTGCCGCAGTTCACGTCCTGCTGTCCGGCCTGGGTGCGGTTCGTGGAAACGAACTACCCCGCCCTGATCCCGAACCTGTCTTCGGCGAAGTCGCCCCAGCAGATGGCCGGCGCCGTGGCGAAGACCTACGGGGCCGCGCAGGTCTTCAAGGTGGCCCCGGAATCCGTCTACACCGTCGGCATCATGCCCTGTACGGCCAAGAAGTTCGAGGCCTCGCGCCCGGAGTTCCAGTCGGCCTGGCATTTCATGAAGGAGAAGGGCGCCACGGCAGCGTCCAAACCCTATCCGGACATTGACGCCGTCCTGACGACCCGGGACCTGGCGCGGCTCCTGAAGAAAATGAAGATCAACCTGGCCGCGGAAAACGATGCCGAAGGGGGCACGCTCTTCGCGGAATACACCGGCGCCGGCACCATCTTCGGCAATACGGGAGGCGTCATGGAGGCGGCCCTGCGAACAGCCTGGGTCGTCCTGACGGGAACCCCCCTCGCCAGGATCGAGTTCCAGGCCGTCCGAGGCCTGAGGGGAGTCAAGAGCGCCGCCGTCACCCTCCGGGACCAGAAATACGGCAAGGAAGTGACCGTGAAGGTCGCCGTCGTGCACGACATCCGGGCGAACATCCGGCCCCTCCTGGAGGACGTCGTGGCCGGCCGGTCTCCCTATCACTTCATCGAGGTCATGAACTGCCCCGGCGGATGCATCAACGGGGGCGGGCAGCCCGTCTGCGACACCGGTTCTTCCTGGATCGGCCGCGTCCTGCCTTCGTTTGCCTGGTCCTGAAGAAAGGAGAACAGCATGAGCAAGAACGATCCGAGCTACGAATACATCGAAAGCCCCTTTGTATTGTCCAGAAGGGAATTCATCGCCATCGGCGGCATCATCGTCGCCCTCCTGGCCCTGCCGGCCGTCTGGGTCCGGTCCGCCCTGATCAACCGCAACCACCACATCCTGGCCCGGACCAAGGGGCTCTACAAGGACGATGTCATCTCGAAGATCCGCCAGAGCCACGAAAACCCGGCGGTCATGAAGCTGTACAGGGATTTCGCGGGAAAGCCCCTGAGCCCGGTGTCGGAGGAACTCCTGCACACGAAATACGTCAACCGAACCAAGGCGCTTGCCTGAAAGGAGCATGGGTATGACCGAATCATCCTTCATCCTGAAACACCCCCTCAGGGTCCGCGTTTTTCATTACATTCTTGCCGCGAGCTTTCTGACGCTGGCGGTGACGGGAATCATGCTCTACTTCAAGCTCCTGGCCGAACTGGCCATGAATACGGCCATGCAGTTTCACGTCGTGGCCGGGGTTATAATGACCCTGGACGCCCTGGCCTTCTTCTTCCTGGCCTTCGACCGGGTCGTCCTGTTCACGAAGCGAACCTTCGCCTTCTCCGGCAACGACATCAAATGGTTCGCCGTCCTCGGCGGTTATCCCCAGAAAATCCTCCTCCACAAAAAAGTGGCCGTCCCCCCCATGGGGAAATACAACGCCGGCCAGAAGCTGTTCGGAATCTGCGTCCTGGTGGGCGGAACACTCCTTATCCTTTCGGGATGGGTGCTCTGGGCGATCCCCCACGCCGTGGGCAACGGCGCAGCGTCCCTGGCCGGATCGATCCACGTGGTCGCCAGCTGGGTCCTGATCCTCTTTCTCTTCGTCCACCTGTTCCTGGGCATCTACATGTGGGACGACTTCAAGGCGATGTTCGGCGACGGCCGGATCCCCTATGAGGATGCGGCGGAGAAAGCCCCCCTGTGGGTGAAGAACGACCTCCGGCGGTTGTGCTGATCTCACATATTCCACACGCCCGACCGGGCGTGCGGTTCCCGGAGAAAGGGCGGTCGCCCTCCGGCCTCCCTTTCTCCGGCCCCCCTGGCCGGCTCTCTCTTTCCTGCCCCTCGGCAAATTACACTCGGCAAATTACACATTGCCTGTTGCAGAATATCGGCACACAATAAGCAATCTGAACGTTGACACCTCCCTTTCTCTTCCGATAATCTCTCCTGTATTCAGGTTCGAACGGGTTTTGTCCCTTCCCGCGTCCGCCCCGTATCTCAATCTCGATGCGGAGAAACAGAACGGCCGGGATCGGAAGAAAGCGTTTTCCATGGCCCGCGACAGCGGATCGTTCATTCACGGAAGAAGAAAAGGAGAGGCCGTTATGAAAAAGATCGTTGCCACCATCTCTGTATGTCTGCTGCTGGTTGCCGCAGCGGCGGCCTGGGCCGGACCCGCCGACCAGATCCGGGGACGCATGGACAGCCTGCAGCATCGGATCGACGAAGGCACCCAGTCGGGAGCGCTGACCGGCCAGGAGGCCAAGCGCGTCCAGAACCAGTTGAACAGCATCCGCCGGGGATTTGACAGCGCCGTCCAGAACGGGCTGTCCGACCGCGAGGCGAAGCACTTCAACCAGCGCCTCGACACCCTGAGCAAGGAAGTCTACAAGGAGAGGCACGACCGGGAGGACACCCGCTCGGCCGGCCGGATTGACCACCGGATCAGCGATCTGCAGAGGAAGATCGACGAGGGTTCCCGCAGGGGATCCCTGACCCCGGTGGAAACGAAAAGCCTTCAGTCGCGGCTGGACGGGATCCGTGGGCACTATGAGCGCGCGCAACGGGACGGAAAGCTGACAGACCAGGAAATCCGGTCCATCCAGGGCAGGCTGGACTCGCTCGCCAAGAGCATCGCCAAGGAAAGGCACGACCGGGAGCGGTCGCGCTGAGGCAGGCTTTCGGAAGCGGGACGAAGAGCAGACCAAGGTTCGAAGAAAACAGAAGGCCGGCGGCTCGCCTGCCTCCGGCCTTCTCCATGAGACGCTGGCCTTCGGAACGCAGCCGCGAACGCTTAATAGGTTTCCTTCATCCGGTAACCCCGTTCCCGGAACAGCCGGATACAGGCATCAACGACGTCTGCGTCGAACCGGATCCCCCTGGATTCCAAAATCTCCGCCAAGGCCACATCGACACCGAGGGCAGGCCGATAGGGCCGGTGGGACGCCATCGATTCCACGGTGTCCGCGACGGCCAGGATCCGGGCTGAAAGCAGGATCTCCCCTCCTTTCAGGCCCCGGGGGTAGCCCGAACCGTCCATGCGCTCGTGATGCTCCAGGACGATCCGGCTGATGTCCCAGGGGAACGGGATTTCCCGCAGAATCCGGACCGCCGTCTCCGGGTGTTCCCGGATCATCAGCATCTCCATGTCGTTCAACATCGACGGCTTGCTGAGGATCTCCGCCGGGATGGACATCTTCCCGACGTCGTGAACCATCCCGGCCATGAGGATTCCCTCCACCTCTTCCGTATCCAGGCCCATCTCCCCGGCAATGGCCGCCGCGAGATCGGCAACCCGCTGCTGGTGCCCCGCCGTGTAGGGATCCCGCTGTTCCACGACCCTCACCAGCACCTGGATCACCCCGCGCAGCGCCTGCTCTAGCCTCTCCATTCCCTCACGGATCTTTTCCTCCGCCTTTTTCCGGTCCGTGATGTCGATGACGCGTCCTTCGTAGGAAAGCATCCCTCCCTCATCGTCCCGGATGACGCGGGCCGTCAGCGAGACCCAGAAGGGGGTCCCGTCTTTCCGCCTGTGCCGCACCTCCACGTCCCGGACCATCCCGCGATCTTCCAGCTCCGCCCGGATGCGGTCCCGGTCTTCCCGCAGACAGTAGACCTGACGGTCCGTGGAGAGAACGCCTTCGACCATCTCCCGGGGCGTTTCATAGCCGTACATCCTGGCAAACGAGGGATTGACGAAGAGAAACCGGCCCTCCTGCGTGCATCGGTAGATCCCCTCCACCGCGTTGGTGAACATATCCCTGTACCGGGCTTCGCTGACCCTCAGATTTCCCTCGACCAGCCTGCGCTCCCGGATTTCCCCCTCCAGCGAGCGATTCACCTCCTCCAGGCGGATCATCTTCGCCTCCAGTTTCCGGATGAGCACCTCGTTGTATTCCTTCAGGTAATCCGACTCCGGCAGGAGTGCTTCCCCCTCCATGGCGGAGGGCTGCGATCGGCTTTCCCTCTTCCCCAGAAAGGAGGCGATCTCCCTGAGCAGCTTTTCCGGATCCACAGGCTTCACCAGGAAGCGATCCGCCCCGAGGCTCAGGGCAAAGGCCTCGTCCTTCGGTTCGGTGTACGTGGCGGTATAGAAAAGAAAGGGGATCTTCTTCAGCGTTTCATCCCGCCTCCACTCCCGGCAAAGGGTGAAGCCGTCCATGACGGGCATCAGGATGTCCGTGATCAGGATGTCCGGCGGATTGCGCCGGGCTTTCTCCAGGGCCTCCATGCCGTTCGAGGCGCTCTCCACCTCGTATCCGCTCCCCTTGAGCAACGCTTCGAACAGATAAAGGTTCTGCTCCTGGTCATCCACTATCAGGCATCGGTTCATGGTTCTCTTCACTCTCCCTGTTTAATCCCGGGGAGGAAACCGGCGATCTGGTCCATGAACGTGTCGGGATTGATCGGCTTCTCGATGTATCCAGAACAGCCTGCGTCCATGGCCTTCTCCCGGTCCCCCACCATGGCGTAGGACGTCACCGCCACGATGGGAATGTCCCGGAGAACCGGATTGGACCGGAGTTCCCTCGCCACGGTGTACCCGTCCATCTCCGGCAGCTGGATGTCCAGCAGGATCAGGTCGGGGTTCTCCTTCAACGCCAGAGCGATCCCGCTACGCCCGTCCCGGGCCTGCAGGACCTCCTGCCCGTGCCGGTTCAGAATGAAGGTCAGCAGGTACATGTTCTGCTCATTGTCTTCAATGATCAGAATTCTTGGTTTCATCGGTTTCCTCCCTCTTCCACGGCAGCGTGAACGTGAAGACGCTTCCCCTGCCGGGGCCGTCGCTATGGGCCATGATGCGCCCCCCCATCAGCTCGACCAGCCGCCGGCTGATGGAAAGTCCCAGGCCCGTTCCCTCGTATCGGCGGGTCAGTCCCGTCTCGATCTGGCGGAACGTCTCAAACAGGCTCCCCATGTCTTCCGCCTTGATCCCGATCCCCGTGTCCCGGACACTGACCACGACTTCATCGCCCATCCGCTCGCACCGGACATGGACTTCGCCCTGCTCCGTAAACTTGACCGCGTTGTTGACGAGGTTGATCAGGACCTGCTCCACCCTCCGCCGGTCGTGAAAGAGCCGCTCCGCATCGGCGGGGACGGGGTCCACCCGGATCGGCAGGCCTTTCTTGTCGGCCAGGGGCCGGACGAGCTTCTCGACGGATTCGACCGCCTGCGTCAGGTTGAACCAATCGGGCGACAGCTTCAGTTCCCCCGCCTCGATCTTCGAGATGTCGAGGACCTCGTTGATCAGTTGCAGGAGGTGCTGGGAGCTGTTGCGAACCATGGTCAGCTGTTTCACCTGCTCCTCGTTGACCGGACCGGCCAGCCCCTGCAGCAGGATGCCCGTGAAGCCGATGATGGAATTCAGCGGCGTCCTCAGTTCGTGGGACATGGAGGCGAGAAAGGCCGATTTCAGCCGGTCCGCCTCCTGGGCCTTGTCCCGCGCCAGGGCCAGCTCCCCGGTTCTCTCCTTCACCAGTTCCTCCAGGTGCTCCTGGTGGCGGATAAGATTCCGCTCCGTCTCCCGAAGCGTTTTCTGCGTGGCGTTCAGGGCAGCGATCATCTCATTGAAGGAAGTGCCCAGCATCCCGATCTCGTCCTTCGAGGAAATGCGGACCTGGCGGCTCAGGTCGGACGTCCTGGCGATCAGGGCGGTTTCCTCGCTCAGGTGGTCGAGGGGACGGATGATAAAGGCGTTCAGCCCCATCAGGCCCAGAACGCTGAGAAAGAGCAGGCCGAGGACCAGCCCCCCTGTGGTCAGCAGGACGGGAAGCCGGATTTCCCGCTCGATCGCGTCAACGGGAATGAGAACGGCAAGCTTCCAGCCTACCTCCTCAATTTCCCGGGAATAGACTTGATGGTGTGTTCCCTCTATCACGACGCTCT
The DNA here is from genome assembly GCA_964641935.1 of uncultured Syntrophaceae bacterium. Lineage (GTDB taxonomy): Bacteria > Desulfobacterota > Syntrophia > Syntrophales > PHBD01 > PHBD01. Next base: position 721 of record CAZXMK010000089.1, on the reverse strand, counting down.
CTTCCACCTGGCGTCCGCCCTGCAGAATCTGCGCGAGCTCTCTCGAATAGTCCCCGATTTTCGAAAACAGGAGGTCACTGGTCCAGGAAGCCAGCACCGTTCCGGTCCGGTCTACAATAAGGATCCTGGAGGCAGGCCCGATCCGGAAATGGAGAATGTAGTCCGTGAGGTTCACCAGCGTGACGTCCGCGCCCACAACTCCGTAAACATGATCGACGCTGTCGACCAGCGCCTTCACGACGCCGATGTTGACGTCTTTCGTCGTCAACGAGGAATAGGGCTCGGTGATGACGACTCCGTCGGGGGACTGCTCGGCCTGCCTGTACCAGGGCCGCGTGCGGGGGTCGTACCGGGTCGGGCGTTCCCGGCTGTGGGAACGGACGAAGCTGCCGTTCGCCCGCCCCATGTATACGGAGTTCACGTATGGATGGGTGGTTCGGTACGCGTTGAAAATGTCGATGATTTCCTGTTCGGTGGAACCGATGCGGTATTGAAAGGTCCTTTCGTCGGCCGCCGTGAAATTCGTGAAGCCCGCATCATTTTTCGTGCAGACGGTCTCGTTCTGCGCCAGGGCTCGGACATCGTTTTCCACCTCGTCTAAAAATACGCGGACGGAGAATGCGATGTGGCGAAGCTGCTCCAGCGTATTCAGGCGGATGGACTGAAACCGGTCCTCACGGAGCTGGTGGTAGAGAAGAATGCCCAGCGTCGCGGTGATCGC
>CAZXMK010000088.1:0-9991 GCA_964641935.1 uncultured Syntrophaceae bacterium | reverse complement strand
CGTCCACGGCCGGGGAGGACTCCTCTACGGCGACGGCGCCAACGCCAATGCCTTTCTGGGCAAGGCCCGGCCGGGGGACCTGGGATTCGACGTGATCCAGCTCAACCTGCACAAGACCTTCTCGACACCCCACGGCTGTGGAGGCCCTGGAAGCGGCCCTGTCGGGGTTTCAAGGGAACTGATCCCCTTCCTGCCCGTTCCCCGGGTAATCAAGACCGATGGAAGGTACGGATGGGACTGCAAAGCGCCGGATACCATCGGCCGTGTCCGGGCCTTCTACGGCAACGTGGGCGTCATGGTGAAGGCTTATACTTACATCCGGACCCTCGGGGCGGAGGGGCTGCGCCATGCAGCGGAAACGGCGGTCCTGAACGCCAACTACATAAAAACCCGCCTGGAGCCTCATTTCGATCTCCCGTACCCGCGGACCTGCATGCACGAATGCGTCTTCTCCGGGCGACGGCAGGTCCGGGAGAGCGGCGTCCACACCTCGGACATGGCCAAGCGTCTCCTGGATTATGGCTTCCACCCCCCCACCATCTATTTTCCCCTGATCGTCCCCGAGGCGATCATGATCGAGCCGGGCGAGACGGAAAGCATCGAGACGCTGGACGCGTTCTGCGACGCCATGATCGCCATCGCCGGGGAGGCCCGGGACAATCCGGACCAGGTCCGCTCGGCACCGCTCACGACGCCGGTCCGCCGCCTTGACGAGGTGAAGGCGGCCCGGGATCCCGACGTCGTCTGGAAACGCCCCTCCTCGGAGACCCCCGCATGAAGAAATTCCTGGAACCGCGCTCCGTCGCCCTGATCGGAGTCCCCCGATCCGCGGGCCCCGACAGCTACAACAACGCCGAGACCATGCTGCGCTACGGCTATGAAGGCCGCCTCTATCCCATCAATCCCAACGCCGAAGAAATCTATGGACTGAAATCCTACAAGAGCGTCCTGGACCTCCCCGAACCGGCGGACCTGGCAGTCATCTCCACCGGCCGGGACCGGGTCCTTCCGGCCCTCGAGGACTGCATCCGCGCCGGTATCGACCGGGTCGTCGTCATCACCCAGGGCTTCTCCGACGCCGACGAAAAGGGAAAGGCGATGCAGGAAGAGATCGTCCGGATCGCCCGGGAAGGCGGTGTCCGGGTCCTCGGCCCGAATACCATGGGGATCCTGAACAATTTCAGAAACTTCACCACGGCCTTCATGGACACGGAGCGGCCCCGGGTCTACCCGCCCGTCTCCGTCATTGCCCAGACGGGCTTTATCCAGATGGCGGCCCCGAACATGGGCTACCGCCACTGGGGAAAGGCCATCGACATTGGCAATGGCGCCGACGTGGACGTCGTGGACGCCCTGGAATACCTGGAAGACGATCCGGAGACGGAGATTATCTTCATCTACATGGAAGGCGTCTCCCGGGGCGCGGCGTTCCTGGAGACGGCGGCCCGGGTCACCCGCCGGAAGCCCGTCCTGGTCTTCAAGTCGGGGCGCACCCGGGAGGGGGCGCGGGCGGCCCTATCCCACACGGGCTCGCTCGTGGGGGAAGACGCCGTCTTCGAGGCGGCCTTCCGCCGGACGGGGATCATCCGGGTAAACGACGGCTCCGAGCTGACCGACGCCGTCCATGCCCTCCTCCTGCTGGGCGAAATGAAGGGGCCCCGCGTCGCCGTCCTGACGATCACCGGGGCGGGCGGTATCATGGTGGTCGATGCCTGCGAGCCCCTCGGGCTCACCCTGGCGAAGTTGCCCGAAGGCCTGGCGAAGGATTTGAAGCAGGGCATCCCGGGCTGGATCGGAATCGGCAACCCTCTGGACATCTGGCCCATCGGCATGATCGGAGGCGACTACCCGGGTGCCTTCGGCAAGGCCCTGACGGGGTTTCTCCGGGATCCCGGCGTGGACGGTGTCATGGCCATCCTGCCGGCCACGGTCTCCCCGCTTCACCAGTCCATGAATCTCGTGGAGGTGTGCGAGCGGTCCCGGCGGGAAGCGGGCAACCGGAAACCCGTGGCGATGTGGCTCTACATCGACGTCGAGCCCTTTCTGGACCGCTACGAGGCCATCCCGGGAATCGGCTGTTTCTCAACCATCGAGCAGTCCGTCCGGGCCCTCTCCTTCTGCCGGCGCTGGCACGAGGCGAAAAACCGGAGGGAGCCGAGCCGGCGGTCATTCCCGGTGGATCGAACCATCCTCGAGCCGCTTCTCGCAAAGGGACGGGAGCGGGGATTCCTTCTTGGAGAAGACGCCCTGGCAGTCCTGAAGGCCTTCGGGATTCCAGCGGCACAGGGAGCCATCGCGGCCGGCCGTTCCGAACTGGAGGCCCTGGCCCCCCGCTTCCGCTACCCTGTAGTCCTGAAGCTGGCGGGGGATGCGTTCCTCCACAAGACCGAGTGGAACGGCGTCATCACCGGCATCGCCCGGCCCGAAGAGCTGGCCGACGCCTACGAGCGGCTCCTGGAGAACGTCCGTCACCGCAGCCCGGACACGGCCGTAGAGGCCGTCCAGATCCAGGAACAGGCCTCCGGCCTGGAGATCCTCCTGGGAATCAAGCGGGATCCCCAGTTCGGCCCTGTTGTCGCCTGCGGCCTGGGAGGCATCCACGCAGAGGTCTTCCGCGACGTGAGCCGCGCCCTGGCTCCTGTCGACGCGGAGGCGGCGGACGAGATGATCCGCTCCCTGAAGAGCGCCCCGCTCATCGATGGAACCCGGGGCCGCCCGGGGATCGACCGGAAGGCCCTGGTGGACGTCCTGGAGCGCCTGTCCTTCCTGGCCCTGGAGATCCCGGACATCACCGAGCTGGACATCAATCCTCTGATGGCCTCCCCGGAGGGCTGCCTCGCTGTGGACGCGCGGATCGTCTGGCACGGATCCCCCTGACGGGTCGTCCCGATCGTCCGATCCCGGGGAAAACACGGCGCCTATTCCTTGAGGAGGCGGCGGGCCTCGTCCTTCGATTCGTAGAGATGGGGCGCCACATCCCGTTTCGCCAGCTCGTCGCCGAGCTTCATGCGCAGAAACGTGCTGGTCGTGTAGCGAGTCACCTTCTCGTAGAACTGCATCACGTATTTGACCATCTCCGCGTACTCATCCACAAGCTCGGGCAGGATGTTGAAGTTGTCGTAGTTGACGATGGTGTAGACCTTCTTCCCGAGCGGCTTCAGCATGCTCTCGACATGATCCTGGATGCCGCGGATCTGCTCGACGGACTTCACGTAGAAATTCTCAAAATTCACGTAGAACGTGTTTTCCCGGGCGTCGTACACCAGCCGGTCTTCGATCGGGATATCCAGGAGTTCCCGGATGATCCCCATGGGTGCCAGGCCGAAGATCCGCGGGTCCATCTGCCCCGGGGGCGTCTTCATCACGGGCGTGAATCCCATTTTTGAAAGGATATCGTTTTCCAGGTCCACCCCGGGGGCGATCTCGACGAGTTCCATCCCATCCTGCGTGAGGCTGAAGACGCACCGCTCCGTGACATAGAGAACGGGCTGACGCCTCAGGGCGGCGTATTTGCCGCTGAAGGTGATCTGTTCCACCTGTTTGACGAACTTCTGTTCCCGTCCTTCCCGGTCGATCCTGACTTTGCCGTCGACCACGGACACCTGAAGCCCCCCCGCCGTGAATGTGCCGAGGAAAACGATCTTCTTCGCGTTCTGGCTGATGTTGATGAATCCTCCCGGTCCGACGAACCGGGGTCCGAACTTGCTCACGTTCACGTTGCCCGATTCGTCCATCTCCGCGGAGCCGAGGAAGGCGATGTCCAGGCCGCCCCCGTCGTAAAAATCGAACTGGTAGGGCTGGTCGATCAAGGCGTCGATGTTCGTACCGGTCCCGAAATTGAGGCCGCCGTTGGGCATCCCGCCGATCACGCCCGGCTCCGCCGTCAGGGTGAGCAGGTCCAGGATGCCCTCTTCGTTGGCGACACGGGCGACCCCCTCGGGCATCCCGATGCCGAGGTTCACCACCTGGTTGGGCCGAAGCTCGAAGGCGGCGCGTCTCGCGATCACCTTGCGCGGTCCTTGATCCATGGGCGGAACGGAGGCCATGGGCACGCGGATCTCGCCCGTGAATCCGGGGTTGTACTGCTCCAGGAACGTCAGCTTGTGGTTCTCGGGCCTGGCGACCACGACGCAGTCCACCATGATGCCGGGAATCTTGACGCTCTTCGGATTCAGGGTGTGCCGGTCGGCGATCCGCTCCACCTGCGCGATGACGAAACCACCGCAGTTCTTCGCGGCCATGGCCTGGGCCAGCATCTCGATCGTGAGGGCTTCCCTTTCCATGGTGATGTTCCCGTCCGTGTCGGCGGTCGTACCCCGGATGAGGGCAACATCGATCGGGGGCAGCTTGTAAAAGAGGATCTCCCGTCCCTCGATCTCCATCAGCTTCACCAGGTCCTCGCCTTCCCGCTTCGTCTTCTCGTTCAGCTTGCCGCCGTCCAGCCGGGGATCGATGAAGGTGCCGAGCCCGACATAGGACAGCAGGCCGGGCTTCTTGGCGGCGAGGTCGCGGAACAGGGTGCTGATGATCCCCTGGGGATAATTGTAGGCGAGGACCTTTTCCTCCCGGATGAGCGTCTGGAGCTGCGGGGCGAGACCGATGTGGCCGCCGATGATGCGGCCGATCAGCCCTTCGTGGCCCAGGTGGTTCAGTCCCCGGTTCTTGCCGTCGCCCTGGCCCGCGGCATAGATGAGCGTCAGGTCCCGGGGGTGGCCCTCCCGCCTGAATCGCTCTTCGAGATAAATGAGGATGTCCTCGGGAACGCCCGCACTCACGAAGCCGCCGGTGGTAACGACGTCGCTGTCCCGGATGATCGCAACGGCCTGCTCGCCGGACACGATCTTGCCCTTGCGGCGGATCTGGGCCCTGATTTCGTCCAGGATGGGATGCGCCATCATTTTTTCCGCCGCCTGCGAACGCTCGGAATCAAGTCCATTTTCGATCCGGTCCATGCTTTCCCTCCTTTTTCATGCCGGGAATCGGCTGCAGGAAACCCCTTCCATCCCGGCGGACAAGAAGAAGCAGATCCATGTCCGCCGCAATTGCTCCTTTCATCCTTGCCCAATGCCGGGAAAGCCCCTGTTTCTCCTCTCCGGTGACGGTTGAATCTCCGTCCCCGGGAAAGGGTGCGCCATACGGTCTTCAGCGGGCGATCCCAGGATCAGTAACGTCCCGTTGCATGGTAGAGAAGAATGATGCTGAACACGGCCATCGTCTTGATGAGGGTGATCATCCCAATGTCGGGATACGATTGCCTGTGGGTCAGTCCACAGACGGCCAGCAGGGTGATGACGGCCCCGTTGTGAGGCAATGTATCACATCCCCCCGATGCCATGGAAGCGACCCGATGAAGAATTTCCGGAGACATGCCGATCGAATTTGCCCGGGCCGGCCGATCCCCGGACATCAGGACCAGGACGATGGACATGCCGCCCGGGGCCGAGCCCGTAATGCCCGCCGGCGCCGTCACGGACACGGCCTCCGAAATGAACGGATTTACAGAAGATCTGTCTGCCCCGAACCATGCGTTTTCTGCCTGGGATGGAATCCCGGGGAGACCCGTTGCATCCTTGAGCAGTTTGTCCTCCGTTGACTTCCATCCTTGGAACGGTATAGGATCGCACAAAAATGGACCGGGAGTCCGCGCCCGGCGTGACGACGGCGAAACACCCGAACAATCAACCTCCGGCGAGACATCAAAAAACTCATGAAAAAACTGCTGACTCTGTCCAGGAAGGACCTGGTGGCCAGGCTCTGGGCCGCCGACCCGAACATCCACCGGATGCTCCGCGATTCGAAGCACGTCGAGGAGGCCAGGCATCTCCTCTTCGACTACTTCAACACCCTCGACCGCTCGATGTTCAACATGAAGCCGGGAACATTCTTCTCGAACATGAACATCATCGAGAAGAGAAACGCCAAGGAGTGCATCCGGGTCTTCGCCAATACGATCCGGACGGAAAACGAGCACATCACGGGCGCCTCGCCGCTGACCCTCCTGTGCAACCTGGCCCAGGAAAAGGAGGGGGCCATCGACGCGGTCTCGGAGGCCTTTCTCTGTGAATACCTGGCCCTCTTTCACGGGATCACCGGCAAGTACGGCAAGCACGCCAGGGACCGCGACATCTTCCGGATGGCCGACGGCCGGGAGGCCGCCCTCATCCGCTCCGCCCAGCTCGACGAATACGGCTCCTACATCCGGAAATTCCTGAAGCGCTACCGGACGGGCCGTGACAAGGCCCTGGTGAGGGAACGGGCGAAGCTCCGGGACGACATCCTCCGCCACTTCGGGGCTTCCGAGGAGGACTGGGGGAACTATCTCTGGCACCTCAAGCACGTGATCCGGGACCTTGAAACCCTTCGCGCACTTGTGACCCTCCAGGCCGACGAGATCGAGGGGATCGAGGCGGCGAAGAAGGCCGGCATCCCCTTCGAGATCACGCCCTACTACCTGTCCCTGTTCCACAAGGAGGGCCGGGTCGACCACGACCGCCAGATCCGCGCCCAGGTCATTCCCAGCGCCCGCTACTGTGCGGGCGTCGTCGAGAGCGCCCGTTCGGGGGTGGACCTGGACTTCATGGGAGAGAAGTCCACGAGCCCCATCGACGGCATCACCCGGCGCTACCCCGAGATTGTCATTCTCAAGCCCTACAATTCATGTCCCCAGATCTGCGTCTACTGCCAGAGGAACTGGGAGATCAAGGCCATGGACCAGCGGGAGGTCCAGTTGAGCCGGGCCAAGGTCCGGGAGGCCCTGGGATGGATCCGGGACAACGAGTCCATCACGGAGGTTCTCGTGACCGGCGGGGATCCATTGACCCTGCGGAACGAATACCTCGACTGGCTTCTGGGCGAGATCGCATCCATCGAGCACGTGGAGCGGATCCGCATCGGGACCCGGATTCCCGTCACCCTGCCGTTCCGCATCAACGACGGACTCCTGGAGATTTTCCGCAGGTACCACCAGTGGGGAAAGCGGGAGCTGGCGATCGTGACGCACTTCGAGCATCCCACGGAAATGACGGAGGACTCCCTGGCGGCCGTCGGGAAGATCAAGGCCCTCGGCATGAACGTCTACAACCAGCAGGTCTTCACCTATTACAACAGCCGCCGCTTCGAGACCTGCCTGCTCCGGAAGGTCATGAAACTCTCCGGGATCGACCCCTACTACACCTTCAGCACCAAGGGAAAGGAAGAGACCGCCGATTTCCGGGTCCCCATCGCCCGCATCGAGCAGGAGCGGAGGGAGGAGGCACGCCTGCTGCCGGGGCTCGTCCGCACCGACGAGCCGGTCTTCAACCTGCCCCGCCTGGGCAAGTCGAACCTGAGAGCCTGGCAGGATCATGAGGTCATCATGATCCTGCCCAACGGCCGCCGGATGTACCGGTTCTACTCCTGGGAGGTGCGCCTGGTCACGGCATTCGACTACATCTACACGGACGTGCCCATTTACGAGTATCTCCAGCGCCTGGCCCGGGACGGGGAGAACGTGAACGACTACGCGACGATCTGGTATCATTTCTGACGGCCTTGCGAACAGCCCACGGTCTCGTGCTTCCTTGCAGCCAGGGCTTTCGCCGGTTCGTCTCCAGGCTGTTTTAAGAAAGACGGAGGAAAAGGGGACGGATCTGAAATCCGCCCCCTTTTCCCTTCGCGTCCCTGAACATCAGGAAGAAGGCTTCATGCCCGAAACAACCCTCCGAAAACCTTCCTGGCTGAAAGTTCCTCTCCCCCGGGGACCGGCCTTTGCAGCCGTCGACCGGACGCTGGCCGACCTGGACCTCCACACCGTCTGCCGGGAGGCCCGCTGTCCCAACCGGGGGGAGTGCTTCTCCTCCGGTACGGCCACATTCCTGATCCTGGGCGACACCTGCACCCGGAACTGCCGCTACTGCAATGTCCGGCACGGGATTCCGGCACCGCCCGATCCGGAGGAGCCGGCACGCGTCGCCGAGGCCGCCTGGCGGCTCCGTCTCCGCTACGTCGTCGTCACCTCCGTCACCCGGGACGATCTCCCGGACGGAGGTGCCTCGGCCTTCGCAGCCTGTATCGGAGCCCTGCGCCGCGAGATTCCCGGCTGCCTCGTCGAGGTCCTCGTCCCCGATTTTCGCGGCAACCGGACGGCTCTGGAGGGCGTTATCGAAGCAGGTCCCGACGTGATCAACCACAACGTCGAGGTGGTTCACCGGCTTTTCCCGGCGCTGCGTCCCCAGGGGAACTATCGTACGTCGCTGGAGCTGCTCCGCCGGGTCGGCGAAGGGAGGAAAATGGACGAAGGGCACCCGACGTCCAAATCCGGCCTGATGGTGGGCCTGGGGGAAACCCGGGAGGAAATCTCGCGGGTCCTGGAGGATCTCCTGGAAACCGGATGCCGGCACCTGACGGTGGGCCAGTACCAGCAGCCGACGCGGGAGCACTGGCCCGTGGCCCGCTGGTGGACCCCTGAGGAGTTCGCCGGGATCGAAGAAGAGGCCCGGAACATGGGATTCCGGCGCGTGGCGTCGGGACCGCTGGTGCGATCTTCCTACCGGGCCGCGGAGGCATTCCCGGAAGCGCCGGGACCGGAAGCCGTCCCGTAATCTCGCGGGCGGACACGACCCGAGGCTTGGATTCCCCTGTGATGGACAAAAAACGGTGAGCAACGAGCGCAAGATCATTCTATACACTTGCTGGGCCCATTCCCTGTTCCACTGCTTCGAAGTGGCCTTCCCGGCCCTGGCCGTCCCCCTCACCCTGGCCCTCGGCCTGGACCTGGCGGCCGTCCTGGCCCTGGGATTCCCCATGTACCTCCTCTTCGGGCTCTGCTCCCTCCCGTGGGGTATCGCCGCCGACCGTTTCGGGAACCGCCGCATCCTCGTTCTGGCCCTCTTCGGCAGCGCCGCCGGCGCCCTTTGGACCGCCCTGGCCGATTCCCCGACCGCCATTGCCGCTTCCCTGGCCGAGACGGGGGCCTTCATCTCGGCGAGCCATCCCGCCGGCATGGGATTCATCACCGGGGGCGTGAAGAACCGCGGCACCGCCCTGGGCATCAATGCCGTGGCGGGCAGTGTCGGACTCGTCGCCGCACCTTTTCTGGCGGGCCTGTTGAACTGGCTCTCCGGATGGCGGGCTGTTTACGGGGTCCTGGGACTGGCGGCCCTCCTGGGGGGCATCGCGCTGGCGGCGGCGAAGATCGACGAAACGCCCCTTCCCGGCCGGGGCCGTTTTGCGCTGCCTCCGGCGAAGGATCGGAATGCCGGCCTCCGGAGGCTGATCCTGTTCTTCTGGATCGTAACCCTCGGAGGCCTGGCCTATCGGATCAACATTGTCTCCCTGCCTGCTTACCTGGAGTATCACGCCCCGTTCCTCTCGGAATTCCTGCGGACGATCCATCTCCCCGACCATCCGGCGATGGCCACCTTTGCGGCCACCGCCCTCACCTCCCTCGTCTACATCGCCGGGATCTTCGGCCAGCTCACAGGGGGAAGGCTGGCGGACCGGCGTGACCTGATCAAGCTCTATCTCCTGTTCAACATCGTGTCGATCCCCTTCGTCCTCGGGATGGGCCTGTTCCGGGAGCAGCCGCTGTTTCTCGCCTCTTGCCTTTACGTCTTCTTCGCCCTGGGCATCCAGCCCATCGAGAACAGCCTGATCGCCCTGTTCACGCCGCCGGCCTGGCGAAGCACGGGATTCGGCGTCGCCTCCGTGCTGATCTTCGGGGTCGGATCCGCCGCGGTGTACCTCGTGGGGGCGCTGAAGGAATCCTGGGGATTCCCCTCGGTCTACTGGGCCGCCGGCGGTCTGATGGGCCTGATCGTCCTCCATATTCTGCTGCTTACGTACTGGACCAAAGGCGCATCCTTCCGCAACCAGTGACGGGCCGTTGAAAAACATTCGTCTGCTTCGTTTCTCTTGTCCCTCGCCACTCGACGTACCAAGGGGTACGACTCGTGGCTCGGGACTTCGAGGGCCTCGCATCCGAACGTTTTTGACCGGCCCTGGAAGAGGATCT
>CAZXMK010000087.1:780-10016 GCA_964641935.1 uncultured Syntrophaceae bacterium | reverse complement strand
GATCTGATGGTTCAATCCATCGAGGCTCGGTTCGACCCGGTTGATCGGCTCCCGGCTCCCATTGAATGGCTCAGTGACAACGGACCTGCCTATATCGCCAGGGAGACCATTGCGTTTGCCGAATCTGTCGGATTCATCGTCTGCACAACACCGTTTTACAGCCCCGAATCCAATGGGATGGCCGAATCGTTTGTGAAGACCTTCAAGCGGGATTATGTCCACGTTAACCCTCTGTACAATGCTCGGTTCGTCCTGACGCAACTGCCGAAGTGGTTTGAGGATTACAACGAGTTCCATCCCCACAAGGGCCTGAAGATGAAGTCTCCCCGCGAATATCGGAGACTTGCGGCTAAGTTAGAGACGTGTCCGGTAAATTAGGGGCAACTCCACCAATTTCTTAAGATGGCTTCGGTGGTCAGTCACTTCCTTTACTGCGTTCCGAAGTGTCGAAGTTAATCTTTGATGATAGATGAATTATAAACACTCCAAGATCATACAGAAAACACCCAGCGCATCGCTTAAAAATGTCTTTGTGTTAGCAGACAGCTGTTAACGACCTGAGATTAGAAACAGCTCAATGATATTCTTATCTATCTGAAAGATTAGCACTTATTCGCTGATGTAATTACATGGTAAGATTGGTGTTTTGCATCACCTTCGTATACTCCGAAACGTGTTTTAGGATACTTCGGCCGATAACTTCTCCTAGGATTGGTGGCACGGCATTGCCGATCAATCGTCCCACGGATTTTATATGGAGTGTTCCTTCCTTAGGTACAAACAGATAGTCCTTCGGAAAACTCTGAAGGAGAGCACCCTCTCGTAATGAAATTGCCCGGTTTTGCTCGGGATGTCCGAAACGGCCGTTACCGAAGCCATAGAACTGAGTGGTGATGGTTGGCGCTGGACCACTCCAAGACATTCGACCATAGACACTCGGATAAGTCTTGCCGCTACGCCTCTTGTGACATTCTGCCACCAGATCTTCTTGCCAATCTCGCCAAGTACCACCGGGACGAGACGCCTCAATACGCGCCATGTTGACTGGAGATAGCGTTGAAGCCCTATGCATAGGATCAGATGAATCAACTCCGCCGGCATTTAGTGGAGATAACCAACCTATTGCCTCTTGAACTGTTTTCTTTGGAACACCGAACTCATCCGGTGTTAGAAGAGTGATAGAGCCAAGGCGGGACGCCAGTAGTACAAGCCGTTGGCGATGTTGGGGAACGCCATACTCCTCGCAGTTTACGATATCGTGGGTCACATTGTATTGAGTTTTTTCCAAGACATTTACAAACTCTTGAAAGACCGATTGCTTGCGGAGTCTGGGCACGTTCTCCATGGTTACCAAGTCCGGTTTGGTTTCCATGATAAGCCGGGAAAACTGCCGAAGCAGCCACCATCTTTTGTCTTTGGATGTAGCTTTCTGATTATATGTCGAGAAAGTCTGGCAAGGAGCGCATCCGGCTAGTAGTCGAAAGGTGCCCTTTTGAAAAACTTTCTCAATATCGGAGAGTACAACTTCATCGATAGATTTCCTGAGAAATTCCGCTTTGTTGTTCGTAGAATAGGGAAACTCGCAAGCTGGATCGACATCAATCCCGAGGCGAACGTCAATGCCCACGTTCTCCATTCCCCTCGTCAAGCCGCCAACACCACAGAACAAGTCAACAGCGCATATTTTTTGATCGGTTTTAGAAGCCACTGTTTGGCATTGAGATTGATCGATCATTTGGAATTCCTAGCCACTTTTGTTTTCGTCCTAACCTCTGCGGCACCTCCCATCTTGATCCAATCATCCACTTCGGATCTCTTGAACTTCCAAAGCCTACCCATTCTGTGGGCCGGCATTACATGTGTAGCAATCCAACGATATACGGTGTCGTTACTGACTCCGAGATACTTGCGAATTTCATCGACAGACATCCAACGGTCTTCAAGTTCAACCATTCGGATTTCCTTAACATCTGACTACGGAACATTGGACTGTTTGGAGAACACGGGTAATAAACAACCTCTCCCCAAAGACAGCTTCAGTATACACAACAAATTTATTTCGTCAACCGCAGTCTACCGCTTCATGCCGCAGTATTTGGTTCTATTCTGTAGAGCATCATTCATTACATCCACTGGCCGCAAGGAGTGTTCAGAAGCAAAAAGTCCCTAAAATATTTGTGGAAAAGACTTGAGGCATGCTTGACAGGTAAATAGGCATCCAGCTGATACATATCATTTTTCAAAGGCCGCTAGCCCTTCCGCCATCCCCCGGATCCTCTCCCCCATCGCCACCTTCTTCCTCCACTCCTCCGGGATGCCCCTCTCTCCGTAGTATGCCCCGGCGATCTGGCCGTAGATGGCGCCGGTGGTGTCGGCGTCGTTGCCGAGGTTTACGGCCAGGAGGCAGCCCTCCTCGAAGGAACCGCCCTTGTGGAAGGCCCAGAGAGCGGCTTCGAGGGACTGGACGACGTAGCCGGTACCCTTGATTTCGGGTGGCTCCTTGCGCTTGTAGGATCCGGCGGCGATATCGGCGATTTCCGGGATGAGGGGCTTCCCTTCCCAATAGCCGGGATCGGGCGAGTAGAAATCGGAGAGGAGATCGTTCTTGGCGGCGCCGTTCAGGGCGCCCCAGAGAAGGGCACCGAAATAGCGGCAGGCGTCGATGGCGGCGAGGGCGCCATGGGTGGTGCGGGAGCTTTCACCGGACTGCTCGATGGTCTGCCGGGCGTCCCGGTGGAAGAACATGGGCACCGGAGCCAGACGCATGAGGGAGCCGTTGCCGGCGGAGAAGGGGTCCGTGGAGCCGCTCAGTGGGTTGCCGGTCTTCTCGAAAGCCGTGAGGGCGGCGCGGACCGTCGAGCCGATGTCGAAGCATTTCCCGTTGCTGCTGAGATAGCCCTCGCGCCACCACCGGCGGTAGCGCTCCATCTGGTCCCTGGCATTCATGCACCGGCAGGCGATCAGGCTCTCCGCCAGACAGAGGGCCATGGATGTGTCGTCCGTCCACTGGCCAGGCACCAGGCCGAAGGGGCCGCCGCCGATCATGTTCACGAGGGGCCGGAAGGTGCCCGGGGCGCTGAACTCAACGGTCGTCCCCAGGGCATCGCCGACGGCGAGGCCGATGAGACAGCCGCGGAAGCGTTTAGCCTTCTCCATTTGTCTGGCTCCGCACAGATTCTGCTGAAAATGAATGCGACGGATGATGACATGCCCGGCGTTGCCGGTCAGGCAGCGCCGTAAAGGAGCCCGGTATCAGACCTTGTTTGTTCTTCGGTAACGGGTGACCGCGGGTGACGTAAGCATGGAGGTTTCCCGCACGGCGAGATTGATAGCACAGCCATAGGAATACCGCAATGCCTGCGGATAATCTGTTATGTCATTTTTAGTATCGGAATCGGTATTAAGTAGGGCTTCCGCGGGAGAATCCGTCAAGGAAATCCGACCGGTTTCTGGATGGGGGGTGCTATTCGGGCATGTCTTTCGCGTGGAGGGCGACGGGCCGCCAGGACAGCATGTCCCTGATTTCCTGGACCTTGTACGAGCGGTGCATGTTGAAGTGAAAGATCGGGATGCCGGCGCTGCGGAGGGCGTTATCGACGAAATCGTTCCGGGTCAGGCCTTCCGACTCGATGGGACCCCGGTTGTGGAGTTCCACCACGAACATCACCTCGAACGTCAGGGGATGGTACGCGACGAAATCGAGGTGCCGGCCCTTGATCATGTTGAAGGCGAGCCGGCGGGCCATCCCTTCCAGGCCCGGTTTCACCGCGATCACGTCGGCCATGCGAACCTTCGCCATGATCCGGTATTCCCTGGCCACTGCCTGTTCGAGGGCACCCAGGAAAGACCGCTCCGCCGGGCTCATGAGAAAGGTCACTTTTTCATACGGGAAATTCCCTTCCGCACACTTCTGCTTTCTTGCCGGCAAAATCTTCATAAGGCCCGCACCGGCCGCCGCAAAGAGAAAGGCGACAACCGCCGAGGTCACAATTTTTATGGACATGCCTGCTCCTCTCAAGCCTTCCATCAAACCGCTGAACGATATCGCCCGTCCCTTCCGCTGTTCCATTGCTCTCTTTCCCGTTACCCCTGCCGGAACCGGTTTTCGGCGAGCCGCCTTGAAAGAACTGACGGCAACGTCCGGGACAAGTTGGGAATCGCAATATCCGGGGATGTCCGATCGGAATGCGCCTCGGAGCCCCTGGCGGCAGCGCCGGCGGGGACCTTGGGGGAGCAGATCCCCCGGAGTCCGGCAGGCGTCCACGGCGAACCCCGGGAAACATCCCCGGAAGCATTCAGCCTTGTCCACGTGTCGGCTCCGCACAGGATCAGCTTCTGGCACATGCGGCGGATGAGGAGCGGCGCGGCATTGCCTGTGCGGCAACGCCGTAAAGGAGCCCGTTTACAATCTGGCTATTCCATTGTCAGATGAACATTTGCGGGCGGCATGCGTCCGGCGCCTTCCCGCACCAAGGAACCGATAGCATGGAGACAGGCACAAAGCAATGCATTATCAGCATCTTGTGTCATCATAAGCATAAATAAAGATCGATTCGCCGCCTCAATCATTTGTCCGGTTCCGATCTGGGGAACGGTTTTGAAATCCGTCCCTTTCTTTCTTTGCCGCTGCTCCTGTATGGTGAGACAGAAAATCGGATTTGAAATCTGTTTTTTACCCTTGGAATCGCCGGCAAAGGAGGACGAAACCATGCGCGTCCTGATCACCGGAATGGGCAACGTCGGCCTGATGCACGGGTGGGCGCTGTCGGAAGGCGGCGTGGACGTGACCCACGTCGTGAGAAAGGGTTCCCGGAACAGGCATTCCGGCACCATTGCCATGGACGTCATGGATTTCCGCAGGGACCCCGCCGCCTGCTACGAGGCGGTATACCGGCCGCGGGTGATCGATGAAATCCGCTCCGGAGATCGCTACGACCTCGTCATGGCAGCTACGAACCACCTGCAGGTCGTGGACGCCGTGCGGCAGTACCGCGCCAGGGTTCCGGAGGCGGATTTCCTGATCTTCTGCGCCAACTGGAACGGCCCCGCCCAGATCGACGCGATCCTGCCGAGGAGACGCTATCTCTGGGGGTACTCCGTCTTCAGCGGCGCCAGGGGCAGGGACGGCGTCCTCTATGCCAACATCCAGAAGATCTACCGAATCGGGGAAGTGGACGGGAAGAACACGCACCGTCTCCAGAGGATCGTTAAGACGTTCTCCAGGGCGGGAATCGCCCCGGAGATCAAGGAGAACATGATCGAGTGGCTCTGGGTCCACCAGGCGATCAACGCGGGCCTTCTCGGCACGATCTATTCCCGGCGCGAGTTCCCCTCGGAGGACACCCCGATGGACTTCTGGCTCCTCTGCGTCCGGGCCGTCAAGGACGCCCTGAAGGTCCTGGCCGCGCGGGGCGTCGACTACGGGAAATACCCGGACACGAAGGTGTTCCTGATCGAGAACGACGGGGAGGCCGCCGCGCTGCTCCGGCGTGGAATCTTAGGCGTTCCGCATTACGATCGCATCCGGGACCACAGCCACCTGGATTCGAACCCGGACGAGATGAGGAGATTCTACCTGGACGTTCTCGAGACGGGCGAGGCGCTTGGGGTCTCCATGCCGCATCTGGCCAGCCTGAAGGAAAAGATATGAAAGGGGACGGCCTGACGCCGTCCCCTTTCGGAGTTTCCGGTCACTCCTTCACGCCGTTCGACGCGTCCGGTGCCGCATGATCCTTCGGCACAGCCGGTTTCCTTTCCGGCTCATCCATGGCCTTCCGGAATCCCCGGACTGTTTTTCCCAGCGTGTTTCCCAATTCCGGGAGTTTTCCCGGACCGAAAATGATGAGGACGATGACCAGAATGATCATCAATTCCTGAAAACCGATGCCTCCCATGGCTTCAACCTTTCGACCGAATGCCGACCTGTTCTGCGGCAGTCGGATCACTTTGCATCCAGCTCTTTCCGCAGCAGGTTCGAGCTCCGGAACTTGACCGTCTTCCGGGCCCTCAGGGTCAGCGTCTCCCCCGTCTGCGGATTCCTTCCCTTGCGGGCGTTCTTGTCGAGAATGCACCACTTGCCGAACCCGGAGATCAGGACCTCTTCACCGCTCTCCAGCCTGTCCTGAATGATCTCAAAGACCGCGTTCACCAGCCTCCGGCACTCGGGCTTCTGGAAATCCGTGTTCCGATACAGCAAATCCTCGATTTCTTTTTTCCTCATGGTCATGGATGTTTCCCCTTTGCAGCATGTTATTTCTGCACCCTGCACAGGCAAGGGCGGTCATGATTCCGGCCGGACCGTCGTCCCGGATTTGTCCACCTTTCTGATCGGCGATGCCGCGCGGGTGAGCATCTCCGTCCTTCCGAACAGTTGAATCCCCAGAAAGCCTCGGACGGACAGGGAATCCGGCGAAACCATCCTGATGGTCCCGCGCCAGGAGTACCCCTTCAGCGGATCGTAGATGACCCCGCATTCCCAGTGGCCGTCGCCCGCGAAGCGGAAGTCCGACATGATCGTCAGTCCCAGGATGGGCCTCGCTCTTTTCGCCGGATCGGGATTGTCACGGTCGATTCGGGGCTTTCCTCCCATGCCCCGGGGATCCGTCATTCGGTAATTCGGTTCCTTCAGCCACACGATCCGGCCGGCGTACGTCTCATTCTGCCGGTAGATCTCGATCTGCACGTCCTTTCGTTGGGACCACCATTTGCCGACGATGTCGTCCGGGCGTGCGGCCTCCGCAGCCGGGCCGCACAGGATCAGGCAGAGCAGAACCGCCAGGGCGAGGACGCCGCCCCTTCCGGACATCCCGAAGGGGGATGCGCAGGCGCACCCCCCCGGGATCCCTGCATCATTTTCTGTCTGGAAAACGACGAAGTGTTTCATGGATCTACAAACGTCTGCCGGTTGCGTCGGTTTGCACCCGCCGGGAGGTTTCCGGGCGCCAGGCCCGGATCGTCGATGCATTGAATGCTGGTTTGGAAAACGCTGCCGGTCTTACGAAAGGATCGTCCGGGGAGGTGCCCGGTCCGACTTGGAGGCAAGGCAGGTCTCTGACGGACTCGCAGAGTCCATGCAGATCGAGGAATATGCGAAGATCAAAACGTTATTGAACGTCCAGGGGTCGAGGGCCGCCGTGTTGCAGGGACTCCCCTTGGACAGCGATGTGCTCTCGGCATCCCCACCCGAAAAGGGAGCGGCGTTCCCGATCGCCTTGACCTTGTAGAGGCCGAGCTGGAAATCGTCGATGCCGTCCGTAATCGCCGCCGCCAGAAAGACGATCAGCAGGATGACGCCGATACTTTTCGGGATTGCCGGTTTCCGCATGACACGCCGCCTCGGGATCGGGGTGAGGCCCCTTTTGATGTGTCTGACGGCCGGATGGTAGCAGTCTCACCGATAAAATCAAGAAGATTCAGAGGCCCCCAGCCTGGGCCTGAACGGTGGCAGATGTCCTGTGCAAAGAAGGGGACGGATTCGATATCCGTCCCCTTCTTGATGACTTGAGCAACCGGCTCAGCCTTTCTTCTTCTTTCCCTTCATGGCCGGCGCTTTCGCCCCGGCCGCCTGCTGTCCGGCGATGCGCCCCATGACAAGGCAGTTCGCCAGGGATGCGCCGCCGATGTAGTCCTCGTAATAGAGGCCACCGGCGCACTCGCCCGAGGCATAGAGGCCCGGGATGATCTTGCCGTCCGCTTCCAGGGCCTGGGCCTTCTCGTTGATCCTGATTCCGCCGAAGGTGAGGGTGATCCCCGGTGACAGGGGGTAGAAGGCGTAGAACTTCGGTGCCTCGACCTTGAAGGCGAAGGCGGCCTTGGCGGGCTGTGCATCCATGGCCTTTCCATCCTTCACGGCGGCGTTGAAGTCGGCGACCGTCTTCTCCAGGGCCGGGGCGGGAACACCGATTTTGGAAGCCAGTTCGCCCAGGGAGTCCGCTTCCACAATGTCGATGCCGAGGCCTTGAAACTGCTTGATCGATGCGGCGACGCCGGGCTGCTTCTTGATCTCCTCGTCGAAGATCATGGCCACGACCTGGCCGGGCTGCTTCATCGAGGCCTTGCCGTTGGCGACGTACCCAAGGGATTCATCGACGTAACGCTTCCCGTCCCGGTTGATTCCCAGGGTATAGGCGATGGCCATGAAGGGATTGCCCGCCGCCGTGTTCTTCGGCGAAACGGCCGCCACGTGGACGGACGCCATGCCTCCCATGTTGACCCACATCGCGCCGGCCTCGCGGGCCATGTTGAGCCCGTCGCCGGTCGCCGTCCTCACGCCGCGCACCATCATGTCGTCCGCATTGGGATCGACGAAGGTCTCCAGCATCTCGCGGTTTCCGCCATAGCCGCCCGCGGCGATGATCACCGCGTCGGCCATGAAGTCCTTCAATCCGGCGGCGTCTTTCGCCCGGACGCCGACAACGGCCCCCCCGTCGTTCATGATCAACTGCATGGCTTTGGTTTCATAGACGATTTTTCCGCCCTTCCCGGTCAGATTCTTCCTTAGCGTCTCCAGCCCCTTGGGCATCCCCTTGTAGGCGCCGGGTTTGAAGACGACGCTCTTGACGCGGTAGCCCGCCACGGTGATCGGGTCGGTCAGGTCGGCGCCCAGCCCTTTCAGCCACATGACGGCGTCCATGGACTGGTCGGCCAGTACCCGCGACAGCATCGCGTTCCCCTTGCCCGAGCTCTTCTTCATGAAGTCCTCGAAGTACTCGTCCCTGGCGGCCTGGCTGTTTTCCCGGGGCACCGCGATGAGTCCTCCGGCAAGAATCGAGTTGCCGCCCTGCCCCTTCTCCGGCATCTTTTCCAGCACGGCGACCTTGGCGCCCATGTTCGAGGCTGCCACGGCGGCCACCATCCCGGAGAATCCCGTCCCGATGACAACGACGTTGAATTTCTCAGTCCTCTTTGCCTTCGGCAGCAGGGAAGCCTGCGCCATGTCGATCCGGCCGAGGGTGAGCAGCCCCGCGCCCAGCCCCAGACCCCGAATGAACTGCCTCCTGTTTACGGAACCGAATCTGTCCTTCTCCATACCTGCCTCCCTTCCTGATCACAGTGTTCATACTGCAAAATCGCATGCCGCGCCCTCCGTCGTCGCCACGGCGACAATCGTCGGCAGGAAAAGAATTCCCCTGCGATTTCGTCACGTCCGCACGAAACACGATCGGCAGCCACGGGCGGAACGATCCGCCTCCCGAGGCCCGCCATTACGGCATCTTGAATTTAAAATCCTGGTGACA
>CAZXMK010000087.1:0-770 GCA_964641935.1 uncultured Syntrophaceae bacterium | reverse complement strand
CCGCCAGTGTGGACCATCTTTTCCGCCGCGGACAGCTGATTTCCGCCGGGTTGTGGATGTGATGACACTCGTCGCACTTGGGCTGTTCGCCCGGGTTGATGTGGGGTGACGCGTGGGGGTTGGGAACGGCCTTGCTGCTCTTCTGGATGAGCTTCGCCAGGTCTCCGTGGCAGGTCATGCACCGGTCTCCCGGCACAACAGCCTTCGGCGGCTCTTCCTGATGGCAGCTCTTGCAGGTCAGGCCGGCCTTCTGGTGCCTCTCGAGTCCGGCGGCCGGAGGGCCCTGTTCCGTCCCATGGACGGATGCGGCCGCGAGGAGGCAGACAAGCATGGCAAGGGCACAGAAGACGACCAGGCCTTTTTCCTCTCCGATCCGGTTCATGGCTTCATCCTCCGTCCGGGAAAAGTAGCAGACCCTTTTCGAAAGCTCAAGAAAATCGGACCGGATAGGATTCATTTCTTCACGGCCCGGCGAAGCCAAATCCGTCCCCCGGCTCATTGCTGCATGATCCGTTTGAGCGGCTTCAGGAGGACCATGATGATCAGTCCGGCCGCGCCGGCCACGGCGGCGACCAGGAGGAAGAAATACTCCCTGGGCAAGAGGTCCCAGAAGTGTCCCAGATAGCCGGCCAGGTAGTTTCCGACGAACTGGGCCAGGAACCAGACACCCATCATCATGGAGACCATCCTGAGCGGGGCCATCTTGGTGACCAATGAAAGGCCCACCGGCGATACGTACAGCTCGCCCAGGGTCACGACGACGTTGAAAC
>CAZXMK010000086.1:0-10160 GCA_964641935.1 uncultured Syntrophaceae bacterium | reverse complement strand
CCCCAGGCCACCATCATGGCCGATTTCACCATGTCGATGTTCATCATCTTCGCCGCTTCCACGGTGATCGGTCCCTGAACGGCCCACTGGCCGCCGCCGGAAGGCACGAAGATGTTGATGATGCCGGCTCCCCAGAACTGGAACATATAGAACGTTTCAGCCGTAGAGAAGGAAACGAACCAGCCGGCGATGATCTTGGCCAGGCCGGTACCGATCATCATCCCCATGATGCCGCCGTAGAGGGGAAACTGCAGTGCGATGCCGCCGCAGGAGCGGATGGCCTGGTTCATGGCCTGGACGTAGTTGATGGGCTTCCCGTGGAGGATCACGCCGAGTATGAAGAACGTGAAAATGACGATGTCCAGGTTCAGGTCCAGCCCCTTCGCCGAAAAATGGCTGTAGAGGTAGATCAGCCCCATCGCCGCAAAGATGAAGTTGATGACGTAGCTGTGGTCCACCCGCTCCGCCAGGGTCGGGCTGGCAGGCTTCTCGACATGGACCGTTTCCCCAAGAAGCTCTTTCACCCTTTCCTCCGTGATCGTCTGGGTCTCTTCCTCCTTGGGATGCATGAAATAGAAGAGAACGGGGATCGTGAAGAGAAGCAGAAGCGCCGGGATCAGGTTCCAGTGGGCCAGAATCGTATTCGATATCGGCGTGACCGCGCCCGTGGCCTTTTCAACCAGGTTCTGGGGGTGCTTCGCCGTGGCCAGAAGCAGGGGGATGGAGCCGGAGAAGCCCATGTGCCAGATGCACAGGCCGCTGTAGGCGCCGGCGATCAGCAGCGGGAAATCGGACTTTCTCTGGCGCCTGGCGATTTCCAGGGCCAGGAAGCCGCCGATGATGAGACCGAATCCCCAGTTGATCAGACCGCCGAAGCTCCCGACGAAGGCGGTGATCATGGCCCCCTTGACGGGCGATGTCGCCAGGGAGGCCACCCAGTCCAGCACTTTCTTAACGGGCGGAGTCAGGGCCAGGCAGTACCCCGTAACCAGTACCAGGATCATCTGCATGGTGAAGGCGAGGATTCCGTAGACGCCTTTCCCCCAGGTCGTAATGACCTTCATGAAATCGGCGCCTGCAAAGAGCAGTGCCAGGATCGCGGTCAGAAACGTAAGGAGAATGGCGAACAGGTAGGCATCCGGAAGGAAATGCCTCATGAAATAGGTGAAAAAACCGGCAAGCTTGCGAATCATAGAACACCTCCTTATTGAAAGAACAAAACATGAGAAAGGCAGCCCCCCGGATTGGCGGGGCGTTTCTCAAAAAAAAACTCCAACTTCAGCTCGGAAGTCGGAGTTCGCCCCTTGGATACACCATCGCTTCTTCCTCCAGGATGAATTCATGATGGTGATACTGCGGAACTGTATCAAAAAATGCCTATACTTGTCAAAGACAAACACCGATTGACACCGTGTCGTTGTCCATCGGCTCCCGGATTCATCATCAAATTATGCCGCGCTTCCTCAGATCGATTCTCGAAAGGAAGTCAATCTGCATGGCTTCCAGCAACTCATCCGTGTGCTCCCCCAATGCCGGCGGCGGCGTTCTCCAGCCGGGCTGCTCCCCGGAAACCCTGACGGGAAAGGCCTGCTGCAGGATCTCGCCGTTGCCGGGCTGAAGTGCCCGAAACCAGAGCCCCCGGTGACGAACCTGCGGGTCATCCAGGACCTCGTCCAGAGAATTCACCGTGGAGAAGCAGACGTCGAAACGATCCAGGAGTTCCACCCATTCCCCCCTGGTCCGTTGCAGAAATAAAGTCTGCAGTTCCGTGATCATCTCCGCCTGCCGGTCAAGCGGTGCCAGCAGATCTCCTGCCAGATCGTCACGGCGGATTGCCCGGCAGAAGGAATTCCAGAACTTTTCCTCCAGGCAGCCAAGGGCGATGCAGCGGCCGTCTTTTGTTTCGTAAACGTTGTAGCAGGCATAGCCTCCGCCGACCCTCGCTTCTCCTCTTCCCGGCGCGGCCCCCCGGACCGCGAACTCGGACATGATGAGCCCCAGGTAAGGAGACAGGCCGTCCAGGAGCGATACATCGAGGTACTGTCCCTCCCCGCAAAGGCCCCTCCGGAGAAGCGCCGCCAGAATGCCCAGGGCGGCCAGGATCCCCCCCCCCGCCCCGGCGATCTGGACCGCCGGCACAATCGGCTGCCGCCCCCTTTCCCCCAGGAGATCGAGGATACCGGAAACAGCCAGGATATTGATGTCGTGTGCAGGCTTCTGGCTATATGGACCGGCCTGGCCGAAGCCGCTCAGGGAGCAGTATACGAGACGGGGATTCATCGCCCGGACCGCATCAAAGCCCAGTCCCCAGCCGCCCATTGTTCCCGGACGAAAGTTCTCAACCAGAATGTCCGCCTCCGGGATCATGCGGCGCAGGATCGCCCGTCCCTCCTCCTCTTGCATGTTGAGGGTCATGCTCCGCTTGTTGCGGTTGATGACGAGAAAAAAACTTCCCGTGTCTCCCATCAGGGGCGGCGACTTTCGAAAACCGTCACCACCCTTCGGATTCTCGATCTTGATCACATCGGCGCCGAGGTCTGCCAGAACCTGGGTGCACAGTCCCCCCGGGAGCACCTGCGAGAGGTCCAGCACCCGTGTTCCTTCCAGAGGCAAAGTCATGAACACACTCCTTATATCTTTCACTTTTTTCGGTATTGCCCGGACGTCAACTCCAGGAAGAAAAGGAACAGGATTGAGAAAACAACGGAAGGGAACGGCAGGCCGGGAATGGCGTACGACCGGCTCATCCTATGGCTGCCGGCGGGACAGGTGTTGTTTAAGCCGCTCCAGGCCGCGATAAATCCGCATCTTGGCGGCACTGAGGGAGATACCCATCACATCCGATGTCTCCTCCAGCGAAAGCCCCAGGTAATACCGGAGCACCAGTGCTTCCCGCTGCTCCACGGGCAGACGATCAAGAGCCCGTTCCAGCATCTGCACCGCCCTTGCATCATCCATTCTTTCTTCCATACCCGGGGCATCGTCATCCGTCCTTATATCCGTCCAGTCCGAATCGACGAGCCTTGTTTCCTCCCGTTGTTTCTTCTTCAGGTGGTTCCGAATTCCGTTCAGGGCAACCGTGTACAGCCATGTGAAGAAAGCCCGTTCCGGGTCGTATCGATGAAGATTCCGGAAGGCCCGGATAAATGCATCCTGGGCCAGGTCATCAGCATCCGCCAGGCTTCCCGTCATCCGGTACGCCAATTGGACAATCGGATTCTTGTATGCATCAACCAGGAGGGCATAGGCATTCGTCTCCCCTTCCAGAATCCGTCGGACAACATCTCTTGCCTGCCGCTGATCCAACCTTCCCCTCCCGGTCCGGAAATCGCACGACCATCCCGTATCCTGCTGACGCGTCCTCCCGTATGTTTTCGTTTTTGGATCCCGGAAGCGAATCCTGTGAATGGGTTTTGATACCATGTTGCCGGCAGCATGACAATGACGGAGGGGATCAGGTTTCTTTCCCGAATGAACAGGATGTCCGCCGCCGGCATCCAGCCGGAAGCGCATCCGGGATCCGCCGGGAAAGGCCTTGTATCATCCTGAAAAACACAATTTCATGGTTGACAACCCGAATCCCTTGTTTTACAGTTCACCAACTTTTTTCGGGGTTTTTCGATGATGATGGCGATCGGGAAGGACAGTGCAAAGAGCGTGACGCGGGATCTGCTGCTCCTATTGTGCCTTCCCCTGCTCCTTCTGGGGTCCCTTCCGACGCCCATCGTTTTTAGGAAGATCTGACCGAAACAAAGCAAGACGATCCTAAAGGCCATGGGTGAGCAGCCCATGGCCTTTTTGTTTGTAACAGACAACTCAGCCAACAGGGAGAATGCATGTACGAGATCATCTGGCACGGCAGGGGAGGCCAGGGCGTCGTCATCGCCGCACAGATGCTGGCGGAAGCGGCCTACCTGGAAGGATTCAAGGGCGTCACCTCGGCTCCCACGTTCGGTCCGGAGCGGCGGGGAGCCCCGGTAACGGCCTCGACCCGGATCGCCGAGGAGCCGATCCGCACCTTCTCCCAGCTCGAGAAGGCGGACATCACGGTCGTTCTGGATGACACGCTGTTTCAGGTGGCGGACATCTGGGGACGCTCGAAACCGGGAGGCATGGTCATCATCAACACGGCAAAGCCTCCGGACCAGTTTCCACAACCGGCGGGCATCCGGAAGGCCGTCGTGGACGGGGCATCCATTGCCCTGAAGAATCACCTGGTCCGGGAAGGGGCCCCGATCATCAATACCCCCATGCTGGGGGCCTTTGCCAAGGCCACCGGCCTCGTAACCCTGGAAAACCTTGAAAAAGCGCTTGAGGAAAAACTGTCCTCGGGGGCGGTACGCCGGAACTTTGCATCCGTGACGGAAGCCTACCAGGAGACAGTGATCTTCAGCGACTGACAAAGCAGCGGTCGCATTGCGGGAAGATGGAGACCCGGCAATCGACAGAGACTCTCCAAAAAAATCGAGGCGGTTATGGAAAAACGAGACGAGAACATTTCGGCCATGTGCAAGCCCTCCATCGGGGAGGCGGGACGGACCGGGGACTGGCGCACCGTCCGTCCGGTCATCGATCCGGCAAGATGCATCCCCGCCGTGAAGAAGAAGTCAGCCTGTTTTCTCTGCTGGCTTTATTGTCCCGAGGGTGTTGTCAAAGCCACCATCCCGGTCGAGATCGACCTGGACTACTGCAAGGGATGCGGCATCTGTGCCGAGGAGTGCCCAGCCAAGGCCATCCAGATGGTAAGGGAGGACCAGCCCCATGAGTAAGGTCCGGATCATGACCGGCAATTCGGCGGCGGCCGCCGCCGTGATGCTCTGCGACGTACAGGTGGTGGCGGCCTACCCGATCACGCCCCAGTCTCAGTTGGCGGAAATGATGTCCCAGTACATCGAAAGCGGAGAATTGAAGGCCGAATATGTCCGGGTCGAAGGAGAGCACACCGCCCTGACCGTCTGCATCTCCGCCTCCACCGTCGGCGCCCGTGTATTTACCGCAACCAGCGCCAACGGTCTTCTTTACATGCACGAGCAGCTTCACTGGGCTGCGGGTGCCCGCCTTCCCATCGTCATGTGCTGCGTCAACCGGGGTGTCGGCGCCCCCTGGACGATCTTCAACGACCAGCAGGACTCCCTGGCCCAGCGGGATACCGGATGGATCCAGCTCTACTGCCGCAACAACCAGGAGATCCACGACACGATCCTGCAGGCCTACCGGATCGCCGAATCCGTCTATGTACCGGTGATGGTCTGCTACGACGGCTTCGTCCTCTCCCACACCATGATGCCCGTGGAGATTCCGGAGCTGGAAGAGGTTCGGGAATACCTGCCCCCGTATAAACCTCACACGATCCTTTCTCCCGAGGACCCACGCTGCCTGAATCCGGTTCTCTTCCCGAACCGGCGGGCGGACAGCGAAGGAGTGCTCAGGGACGGATACATGGAGATGCGCTACAAACTGGAGGCCGCCCTGGAGGACGCCCTGGAGGCCATCACCGACGCAAGCGACGAGTTCACGAAACGCTTTGGGAGGAACCATGGGGGCCTGGTCTGGGATTATCGGACGGAAGACGCGGAACTGCTCCTCGTCGCCATGGGCTCCCTCGCCAGCGAAGCCACCCTTGCCGCCGATGCTCTCCGCGAACGGGGAATCCGCGCCGGTGTGACCGGCGTCCGGGCCTTCCGGCCATTTCCCAAGGAAGCGGTGAGGAAGTCGCTGTCCGGATCAAAAGCCGTGGTCGTCTTCGAAAAGAGCATCAGCTATGGAAACGAGGGAGCGCTCTGTACCGAAATCAAGGCGGCGCTGTTTGGAACGGAGAGCTGTCCTGCCATGTACAACTACATTGCCGGCCTGGGAGGACGGGACGTAAAGTCCCGCGAACTGGAGGCTGCGGCCGCGGAGTGCTGGACCGACCTGGAAGCGGGCCGGCGGGAAAAGAAAACGACGTGGCTCAACTGCATCACGGAGTGAGACAATGCCGGAAAATCTCTTCAAGATCAACAGCAAGGAATACATCCTCCCGGGAAGCCGGGCCTGCCAGGGCTGCGGGTTGTCCCTCTTTTATCGGTATGCCCTGAAGGCGCTCCGGGAAAACACGATCGTCACCCTCCCGGCCTGCTGCCTGTGCGTCCTCCAGGGTCTCTACCCGAGCACGCCGGTCATGATGCCCGCCCTCAACAACTCCTTCGCCAGCACGGCGGCATCGGCATCCGGCCTGGTGGCGGGGCTCAGGGCCCTTAACAGGGCGGACACCACCGTTGTAGCCATCGCCGGGGACGGGGCAACCTTCGATATGGGGATCCAGGCCCTGAGCGGTGCCGCCGAGCGAGGAACGGATTTCATCTACGTCTGCTATGACAATGAAGGATACATGAACACGGGAACCCAGCGCTCCAGCGCCACCCCCATGGGCGCCCTGACTACGACGACGCCGATTCTCACGAAACAGCAGCCGAAGAAGGATTTCCTGAAGATCATGGAGGCCCACAACATCGCCTATCTCGCGACGGCCTCCCCATCCTATCCTCTCGATCTGTATGATAAGTTTGTGAAGGCCAAGAAGATCAGGGGCACCCGGTACATGCACATTCATGTTCCCTGCCCGCCGGGCTGGGCCTATCCGCCAAAGGACACGGTAAAAATGGGCCGGCTGGCCGTGGAGACGGGTCTGTTCCCCCTGTTCGAGATGGAAGACGGGAAATTCCGGTTCACCGGCCGCAGCAAAACCCAGGCAGAGCGCGGCAATCGCCTGCCCGTTATCAATTATCTGGAAAAACAGGGGCGTTTCCGGAAGATGGATGCCGAGCAGCAGCGCCAGATGCAGGCCATGGTGGATGCCAAGTGGGAAGAGTACAGGAGGAAGTTGGAAGACTAGGACGCGGAAAGTGGCCCGGGAACCCGGAGGGAATGACTCTGCCCAGATGGCGGACTGTCACTTTTTTTCCAGTTGAATCCGTACCATGGCGGCATACCGTCGCGCCGCGCCCATGTTGGCGATGACCGTCTCGCGCCCGCGGCCGCCCCGACGCGTCCTATCTTCCGGATCATCGAGAAGCCGGACGATTCCCTCATAAAGATCGTTTCCGTTCTTCACCATCAGACCGGCCCCCGCCTCCTCCATCAGTGATTTTTCCTCCAGGAAATCCTCCATGGAGGGACCATAGAAGACAACCTTGCCCCAGGCGGCGGGCTCCAGGATGTTCTGGCCCCCCTTCGGGACAAGGCTGCCGCCGCAGTACACGACGGTGGCCACGCTGTAAAGTTTGAACAGTTCCCCGATGACATCCACCAGCACAACCCGTTCGGCCTGCCGTTGACGGCCCGACTGGATCTCCGAAAAGGTGATCACATCGTCGAAGCCCGCTGAATGAACCAGCGAAAGCACCGCCTGGGCACGTTCGACATGGCGGGGAACCAGGATCAGCCTGAAACCGGGATGTTTTTCCAAAAGGCGGCGATAGGTCTCCAGCACAACCGCCTCCTCTCCTTCATGGGTGCTCCCCGCTACCAGCACCACTTCCGAGCCGTTGAAATTCAGCTTACGGACCGTCTCCTCATAAAGCATCGGTGAGGCGTTGGCGGCCAGGCCGTCGTACTTCGCATTGCCCAAGACATGCACGCGCTCTTCCGGCATTCCCAGTTCCACAAGCCGACGTGAATCCGTGACGGAGATCACCCCCGCGTCCGCAATGGTGTTCAGGAGAGGCTTCCAGAAGAAGCGCGTCAGGCGGTAGCCGCGAAACGATCTCGGCGAAAGGCGGCCGTTCACCATGAGAGCCCGGACCCCTGTGTCCCGGCAGATCCTCAGGAAATTGGGCCACAGTTCCGTCTCCACCATGATGAAGACATCCGGGCGGACCCCGTTGACCATCTTCCGGATGACCCACGGAATATCCAGAGGATAGTAAAGAAATGCCGAGGCATCCTTGACCATGCGCCGGGCCATGTCCTGGCCCGTTTCCGTGCTTGTCGAGACAACCAGGCAGGCGGCGGGATAGTGCTCCCGCAGGGAGGCCACAATCGGAGCGGCGGCGGTCACCTCCCCGACGGAAACGGCATGAATCCATATCCGCGGGCTTCCCTGCAACTCCCGGAAGAAACCGGGATCGACATAACCGAATTTCCGCGTCAGGCTCTTCCGGTACTTCCCGGTCGTCCACATTTTCACGGTATAGAAGGGAATCGCGAAAAGGCCGACGATAAACATCAGCAGGTTGTACAAAAAAAACATGAACGTCCCGTCACGTTATGATTTGCCCCTGCAGATCCGGGGATGCGGCGAGGATCTTGGTTCTTTTCCCGGTGGCTGTCAAGGCCAATCAGCCCTTGCACCCGGAACCGGCGGTTCATCCGCGGGACACGGCCGGACGGAAGAAAGAAAGGCTTGAATTGACAGGGGTATGCCAATTGTGTATGGAACCGGCAGACACAAGGGAGGACATTTTGTGAAACGCATCGCCCCATCCATCCTTTCGGCTGACTTCAGCCGCCTCGGCAACGAAATCGCCGCCGTGGAGCAGGCCGGGGCGGACTGGATCCACATCGACGTCATGGACGGGCGTTTCGTCCCGAACATCACCATCGGGCCGGCCGTCGTCGGACATCTGAGAAAATGTACGAAGCTCCCTTTTGACGTCCACCTGATGATCGAGGAACCGGAGCGGTATGTCGATGCATTTGCAAAAGCCGGGAGCGACTATCTGACGATCCATGCCGAGGCATCGCGACACCTGCACCGGACCCTGTATCAGATCCGTGAGGCGGGGATGAAACCCGGGGTCTCCATGAACCCGTCGACCCCCCTGGCCATGGTGGAAGAGATCCTCCCGGACGTGGACCTGCTCCTGCTCATGACGGTCAATCCCGGATTCGGCGGGCAGAAGTTCATCAGGAGCATGCTCCCCAAGATTCAAAAGGCGAAGGAGATGATCGACCGGATCGCTCCCCGTGCCATTCTGGAGGTGGATGGAGGAATCACGCCGGAGAACATCGGAGAGGTTTCGATGGCCGGGGCCGGGGTGTTCGTAGCGGGCGCAGCCGTGTTCGGGTTTCCGGATTATGCTGAAAGAATCCGTCTTCTGAAGGAAGCCGCAGGATAAAAAGTTGCTTCAGAAAGGCCCCCTCCCCGACGGGAGGGGGCCTTTTTTATTTCCACCTCAGGCCATCTGCCGGCCCATTTTTTCCTGCGCGGCCTTCGCTTCCGCCACCATTCGCTCGAAGAGCTCCGCCACTGTCGGCTCGTCGTGAATCAAGCCGGTGTTCTGGCCAATGGGAAGAATTCCTTTCTCCACATCTCCGTCTTCCGTCGCCGCCTTGAAGAATCGGAAGGCGTTGGCCATGTAGGCCAGCTGTTTTGCATTGCTGTATCCGGAAGCCAAAACGCCCAGGAACAACTTGAAAAAAGGAACCTTGATCTGACGGGCGATGTCCTGGGAGCTGAAGAAAGCCGAGATCCAGTCCAGGCCCTTCTTTTCCTGCTGGCGCGCCGCATCCGTGTCCAGAACACGGCAATAGATGCCGTCGATCCGCTTGGAGAAGATCGTGTCGTAGACGTCCTTCTCGATGGACAGCTTCTTGAAATTCGAATGAAGGGGGCTTTCCTTTGTATTCATCAGGCGTGTACCCATGGCGATGCCCTCGGCCCCCAGGGCCAGGGCAGCCGCCAGCCCCCTGCCGTCGGCAAAGCCGCCGGCGGCGATGACGGGAATCTTCAGGACGTCCGCCAGGCTCGGCACCAGGACCAGGGAGGTGACTTCCTCGCCGTGGGCGGCGGCCTCGTTCCCGGTGGCGATGACGCCGTCGGACCCGTAATCCTGAGCCCGCAGGGCATGGCGTGCATTGACCACCGTGGCGATCACCTTGCCGCCGTATTCATGGGCTCGCTTGACGATCCAGTCTCCCTTTCCAAGGGCGAAATTGATGACCGGGACCTTCTCCTCCAGAAGGATCTTGGCGTTTTCCATGGCTCCCGGAAAGAGAAGGGAGGCGTTCGCACCGAAAGGCTTGTCCGTCAGCGTCCGGATCTCCCGGATGGCCTTGCGGGTCTCATCCACCCCCAGCGCTCCGGTGGCCAGGATGCCAAGCCCTCCGGCGTTGGAAACGGCCGCCACCATTTTCGGTGTGCTGATCCAGCTCATGCCGGACAGCAAAATGGGATACTG
>CAZXMK010000085.1:8168-10176 GCA_964641935.1 uncultured Syntrophaceae bacterium | reverse complement strand
CGCACCATAAGGCATCGCCGGCCGGCGTGTCAAAACAATCCGCCGGCGGTTGCCCGGTCAAATTCCGTTGACGGGAAAAAAGGAAAAGTGATAGGCCTGCCCCGAATTGTCCAAGACGGGAGAAAACCATGTTTCTGAAACAGATGCAGGTGGGGATGATGGCCGTTTTCGCCTATATCATCGGCGATCCCCGGACGGGGGAAGGCCTGGTCATCGATCCGGCGGCGAACACCGCGGGCATTCTCGCGGAGGTCGGCAAGGCGGGCCTCACCGTCAAGTATATCGTGAATACCCACGGCCACGTGGACCACATCTCCGGCAACCAGGACATGAAGAAGAAAACCGGCGCTCCGATTGTCATTCACGAGGACGATGCGGACATGCTGACGTCCACGCCGGCCATGATGCTCGCCATGTTCCGGGCCCAGAAGTCGCCGGCGGCGGATCTCACCGTCCGGGACGGCGACACGATCACCGTCGGCAACGTCTCCCTGAAGGTCATCCACACCCCGGGACACTCGCCCGGAGGAATGGCCCTCTACACGGAAGGCTTCGTCTTCACGGGAGACACGCTGTTCGTCGAGGCGGTGGGCCGAACCGACCTTCCCGGCGGATCCTGGCAGGTCATGAGCCGCTCCATCCGGGAGCGTCTGCTCTCCCTCCCTGACGACACCGTGGTCCTGCCGGGACACAACTATGGACGCCAACCCACCTCCACCATCGGACACGAAAAGAAACACAACCCGTTCCTGCGATAGCCGGAAGTCCTCCGGGCAGGAAACAACGACTCGAACGGAGGCGCAAGCACCCATGAAGGAATCGAAAGGCCTGATGGAAACGAACCTGGACGGCCTGCAGCTGGCGGGCCGCGGGAAGGTCCGCGACGTATACGACCTGGGAGACAGGCTTCTGATCGTGACATCGGACCGGATCTCCGCCTTCGACGTGGTCATGGCCGATCCCATCCCCGGCAAAGGCAGGATCCTGACCCGCATGTCCTCGTTCTGGTTCGGGGTCATGAAGGACCTGGTGCGCCATCACCTGCTGTCCACGGACCCGGCGGACTTCCCCGCCTCCTGCGCCCCGCACCGCGAGATCCTGGAGGGCCGTTCGATGCTGGTTGAAAAGGCACGCCCCCTTCCCGTGGAATGCATCGTCCGCGGGTACCTGAGCGGTTCCGGCTGGCAGGAGTACCGGAAGAGCCGCTCCATCTGCGGGATCCCCCTGCCGGAGGGGCTGAACGAGTCGGCCCGCCTGCCGGAACCCCTGTTCACGCCGACCACCAAGGCGGAAATCGGACAGCACGACCTGCCCATGACGCGGAAGGAAATGGAGGACAAGATCGGGGCGGAGCTTACGGAACGGGTCATCCGGCTGAGTGTCGCCGTCTACCGGCGGGCCGCCGAACGGGCACTCATGGCGGGCATCATCATCGCCGACACGAAGATGGAATTCGGACTCCTGAACGGCGATCTGATCCTGATCGACGAGCTTCTGACGCCTGATTCCTCGCGCTTCTGGCCGGCCGACTCCTACGGGGAGGGACGGTCCCAGAAGAGCTTCGACAAGCAGTTCCTCCGGGATTACCTCCTGTCGCTGAACTGGAACCAGAAACCTCCGGCGCCGCCTCTGCCTGCAGACATCGTCCGGAAAACCCTGGAACGGTATGAGGAGGCGTTGCGGCGGCTGACCGCATGACAGGCGCCCGCCTTGACAGACCCATCCCCCGTGATTATTTTTAGTTGTTGAGAAAGCGGTCCCGGTGCCGTCGCGACCTGCACCGGCCGGACAGGGTGGTCCCGTAATTCCTCATGAAACGTCAAGAACTTCCCGATTACAAAGAAAAGCAGCGCATTCTCCATCTTGACAGGACGGCTCCGGCGGCTCTCTCCGCCCTGGGAGACCGATACCTCGCCGCCGGGCGGATCGCCGACGCCGTCGAGTGCTTCGGCCGGGGGAATGACGCGGGCAATCTCCGCGCCATCCTGGCCCGAGCCGAAGAAGAGGG
>CAZXMK010000085.1:0-8158 GCA_964641935.1 uncultured Syntrophaceae bacterium | reverse complement strand
GTTCTTTCTCCAGGCCGTCAAGGCGCTGGGCCGGGAAGCGACACAAGAAGAGTGGAACCGGCTCGGGGAACAGGCCCTGAATAGGGGCCGCCTCACCTTTGCCCGCCATGCCTTCGAGAAGAGCGGCAACACCGAAGGTCTCCGGCAGGTTCACGAGGCCGGGAAGGCTCCCGTGGATGGCGGAGGTGTCTCATGAGCAAACGCTGCTACTATGAAGTTCTCGAAGTCCAGCGGACGGCCAGCGAAGAGGAAATGAAGAAGAGTTACCGCCGGCTGGCGATGCAGTATCACCCGGACCGGAATCCCGGGGACCGGGAGGCGGAGGAGAAGTTCAAGGAAGCCGCAGAGGCCTATGAGGTCCTGAGCGATCCCCAGAAGCGCGAGATCTATGACCGCTACGGCCATGAGGGGCTGTCCAGCAGCGGATTCCGGGGTTTTTCCGGATTCGACGACATTTTTTCCAGTTTCGGAAGTATTTTCGAGGACATTTTCGGGTTTCGCGGCGGCCGTTCCCGAACGGCGGCCCGGGCCGGCGCCGATCTCCGCTACGACCTCTCTCTCACCTTCATGGAGGCGGTGACAGGCGTATCCAAAGATATCGACATCGAGAAATACGAGCCCTGCCGGGAGTGCGAGGGATCCGGATCGACTCCCGGGACGGCGCCGGAGATCTGCAGCCGCTGCCGGGGCCGGGGCCAGGTCACCCAGACGAGCGGCTTTTTCAGCATCAGCTCCACCTGTCCGTCCTGCAGGGGGCAGGGGGCGGTGATCACCAGCCCTTGCAAAGCCTGCGGCGGATCCGGAAGGGAACGGGTCCACAAGACCGTTAACCTGAAGATTCCCGCCGGCGTGGAAACGGGCTCCCGCCTTCGCCTGCGGGGAGAGGGCGAGAAAGGGGTTCACGGCGGCCCCAGCGGAGATCTCTATATCTTCCTCCACGTGGAGCCTCACGAGTTCTTCGAGCGCAGCGGCGACGACATCTTCTGCCGGATTCCCATCTCCTTCGTCCAGGCCGCCCTCGGCGCCAGCATCGAGGTGCCGACACTGGAAGGAACGGAAAAGCTGAAGATCCCGCGAGGTACCCAGGGAGGCAAGACGTTCCGCCTGAAAGGCAGGGGCGTCTCCCGCCTGCGCGGCCATGGACGGGGCGACCAGATCATCGAAACCGTGGTCGCGATCCCGACTTCGCTGAACCGGAAGCAGGAGGAACTCCTCCGGGAATTCGAGCGCCTCGGTAGAGAATAAGGGGTCCCTCCTTCACTCCGGGCATGCTCATCCGTGACGTCCCCGGAAAAATGTGCTAAGAGACCCACACCCCGGTGCCGGCGTTCAGCCCGTCCATACCGCACCGGCGGCCACCAACACCAGGAAGCAAAAGGAGGTTTTATGACGGACAAGTGGAAAAAAGCGCTGGCGGTCGTGTTCGGGGTCCTGATGCTTGCCGGATGTGGCGTGGAGACAGCCCTGATCGTCGGGGGAGTCGCCGCGGCGGGGGCCGGAGGTGGCACCTATGCATACATCAACGGCGAGATGAAGACGGATTACTATTTCGCCATGGACAAGACCTGGAAAGCCTGCGAGAAGACCGTGGCGGACATGAAGGGTCGGGACGTATCGCCGGAACGGAGGATCGGCGAGGGGACGATCAAGGCCGTCATCGACGGGGAGGACGTGACCATCGGACTGAAGTACAAGGACAAAGACGTCACGACGGTGTCGGTCCGGGTGGGACTGTTCGGAAACAAGGTCTCCTCCCAGCTCATCCAGGACCGGATCCGGGACAATCTCGCAAAGATCGGGAATGAAGGGCTGGGAAGCAGTCCCGCGCCGGCTGGAAGAATTCAGCCTGTACCCGCCGGTGCCGCGGCCGGAAAACCCTGATGAACGAGGGATCCCGGCACCCTGCGGGGAGAGCGGCTGATTGAAAGCCGTCACCGGCCGGGAATGCCCATGAAACAGAAACTGATCCTGGGAATCCTGCTGAGTGCGGTCCTGGTCTGGCTCTCCGTGCGGGGCATCCGTTTCGGGGACGTGGCTGAGGGATTCCGGTCGATCCGCTACGGCTTTCTCGTTCCCGCACTGGCGGGCATGCTGGCCATGCAGGTCCTGCGCTCATGGCGCTGGGGCCTGATCCTCAAACCCCTGGAAGCGGTTCGCCCGTGGACCGTCTTTGAAGTCTCCAACGTAGGGTTCCTGGGCATCACGGCCCTTCCAGCCCGCCTGGGAGAGCTGGCCCGGCCCTACCTCATCGCCCGCCACAGCAGCATCCGGATGACCGCCGCCCTCGGCACGATCCTGGTGGAGAGGGTCATGGACGGCGCAACCGTTCTCCTCCTGGCGATGATCGCCCTTCAATGGACGCCCTTCCCGCCCTGGCTCGTCCGCTCTGGCATCCTGTTCGGCGCGGTCATGCTGGGGTTGATCTTCCTGATGATCTTTCTGTCCTTCCGGCGGGAAAACGCCCTGCAGGCGGCAGAGTTCGTCATTCGATGGATTCCCGGCCGTTTTGCCGCCCCGATCCGGGGGATGATCCTCCATTTCATCGACGGGTTCGGGATCATCCGGGACACACGCCTGCTCGTGCAGGTGGGTGCGCTGTCACTTCTGATCTGGGTTGTGGACGTGGCGATCATTTACGCCATGTTCGCCGCCTTTTCCCTTTCCCTGTCGGTCACGGCAGCCCTGATCCTGATGGTCATCCTCCTGATTGGAATCGCCATTCCCACGGCCCCCGGGTTCATCGGGAACTGGCATTACGCCTGTATCCTGGGTCTCGGGCTGTTCGGAATCGCCAAGGCGGAGGCGCTGTCCTTCGCCGTGGTCTACCACTTCCTTTCCGTGCTGTTCATCGTGGTTATGGGGCTTCCGTTCCTGCCCTTCATGAAATTCTCGCTGGCGGACCTGCAGCGGCAGATGAACGGCGGAGAAAAGTCCTGATCAGGACGGCTGGGATTCCCGGTCGTCCGGCCTGGCGTCCAGCCCGAAGGACTTGATCTTCCGGTGAAGATTGCTTCGCTCCAGCCCGATGGCCTCCGCCGTCCGGGAGATATTCCCCTCGAACTCCTTCAGTTTTTTCATGATGAACTGTTTCTCGAAGTCCTGCCGGGCCTCCCGGAGGGAGTCCAAGTCGGAGGGAATGGGAATGTCGGCGGTCTCCGACCGCTGGCCGTTCTCCGTCTTCTGGAGCGGGGGGATATCCGCGACGTTGATGACCCTGCCGGGCGTCATGATGACCAGGCGCTCGACGATGTTCTTCAGCTCCCGGACGTTCCCCGGCCAGTCGTGCCGCATGAGCTTCTCCAGGGCCTCGTTGCTCATCGTTTTTTCCACCTCGCCTTCCTTCAGCGAAAAGTCGTGGATAAAGCGAGTTACGAGGAGCGGGATGTCTTCCCGACGGTCCCGCAGGGGCGGCACATGCAGGGGAATGACGTTCAGGCGGTAGTACAGGTCCTGTCGAAAGCGCCCCTCCTCCATTTCCAGCTCCAGATCCTTGTTGGTGGCCGCCAGAACCCGGACATCCGTGGAGATGAGCCGGTTGCCCCCGACCCGCTCAAAGGTTTTTTCCTGGAGGATGCGGAGGATCTTCGCCTGGGCCTTCTGGCTCATGTCGGCCACCTCGTCGAGGAAGATGGTCCCCTCGTTGGCCAGGTCGAACTTGCCCCTCTTCTTCGAGGTCGCCCCCGTGAAGGCGCCCTTTTCATGGCCGAAAAGCTCGCTCTCGATCAGCTCCTCCGGGATGGCCGCGCAGTTCACCTCCACGAAGGGCTTCAGGCTCCGCCGGCTCTTGCGGTGAATG
Organism: uncultured Syntrophaceae bacterium; assembly: GCA_964641935.1. Lineage (GTDB taxonomy): Bacteria > Desulfobacterota > Syntrophia > Syntrophales > PHBD01 > PHBD01. The sequence continues at coordinate 4,362 of CAZXMK010000085.1, read as the reverse complement.
GAGCGGGCCACCAGTTCTTTTCCGGTTCCGTTTTCCCCCATGATGAGGATCCAGGCGTTGGTGGGAGCCACGATGGAGATCTGCTCCTTGAGCTCCATGATGACGGGGCTCTTGCCCGTCAGCTCGAAGCTCTGGGTGAGCTTCTGCTTCAGGAGGACGTTCTCCTCCTCCAGGCGCATCATGTCCATCGCGTGGTTGATCACCAGGATGATCTTTTCCAGCGACAGGGGCTTCTCGATGAAATCGAAGGCCCCCAGCTTCGTCGCCTTGACGGCCGTCTCGATGGTTCCGTGGCCCGACATCATGACCACCCGGACCTGGGGAAACTCGGTCTTGATGATCTTGAGCGCCTCGAGGCCGTCCATCCCGGGAAGCCAGATGTCCAGGAGCACCAGGTGCGGTGCCTCCTCCTCCATCATGCGGAGGGCCTCTTCGGCGCTCGGCGCCGTCTGGACTTCGTAGCCCTCGTCGGAGAGGATTCCCTCGAGGGACTGGCAGATGCTTTTCTCGTCGTCAACGATCAGGATGTTCTTATGCATGCTCCGATTCCATGGAAGGCTGCTTCATGGCCGCGTTCCCGTCACCTTCCGTTACGGGAAGATGAAAAGACACAACGGTCCCGCAGGGATTGTTATCCGCCACCTGAACCTGACCCTGGTGGTCGGAGATGATGGAACTGACGATGGCAAGGCCGAGGCCGGTCCCGGATACTTTCGTCGAAAAATAGGGCTCGAATATCTTCATCTTGTAGCGTGGCGGCACCCCGCACCCGTTGTCGGCCACGGCCACCGTCACCCGGGAGTTTCGCCGGTCGAAGGCGGAGCGCACGGCAATGTGTCCGGAGGAGCCCTGCACCGCCGCCACAGCGTTGTCCAGGAGGTTGATCATGACCCGCTTGATCTGCTCCGGATCGATGTGCAGCCGAGGGATTTCGGGATCGAGGTCGAGGTCGAACCGGAGGTCCTTGTGTGCGTCCTGGAACAGGACCACCGGATCGGTGACGACCTCGTTGAGGTCATTTGGCGACGGATTCGTAACGGGCATCCGCGCGTATTGGGAAAAGGCGTTCACCAGGTTCTTGAGGACGTCCACATGATCGATGATGGTCTTCGTGCATTCCTGGAAGACCTTGACGTCCTCTCCGAGGCGGTCCCCGTATTTCCGCTGCAGTCTCTGGGCAGAAAGCTGGATCGGCGTCAAGGGGTTTTTGATTTCGTGGGCCATGCGCCGCGCCACTTCCCGCCAGGCCGCGGCCCGCTCGGCCTTCTGCATCTCCGTCAGGTCCTCAAAGACCACCACGACCCCCATGTCGCGCCCATCGTCATCCCGGATGTCCGTCGCCGTCATGAGGATCGTGATGGCACGGCTTTCCACGACGATTTCCATCTGCTTCTGAAGGGCTCCCTCCGGGCTTTCCTTCATCTCCTGAAGCAGCTCCCGGGCAAGCACCAGTTGCTCCGCCGTCAGGATGTCCAGGTACGATTTCCAGAGGACCTGCTCCGTCCGGATATGAAGCATCCGTTCCGCTGCCCGGTTGACGGCCGTAATGATGCCGTCCCGGTCGACGGCGATGACACCCGCCGAGACGTTGCCCAGGACCGTTTCCATGTATTTCCGGCGCTCTTCCAGGTCCCTGTTCGCCTCTTCCAGGCGCTGGTTCGATTTCTTGAGCTCCCGGGTCATGGCATTGAAGGATTGCCCGAGGACCCCGATCTCGTCATCACCGGCAAGGTTGATCTGATAGTCCAGATCACCGGCAGCGATCTTCCGGGTTGCCTCCGCCAGATCCTCGAGGGGCTCGTTGATTCCCTTTGCCAGGAACAGGCCGAACCAAGTGGCGAAAAAAAGGATCAGGAGCGTCACGACCGACAGGGTGACCACATAGGTGAACTTGACCGGGTTCTTCAGGATTTTCAACTGGCGGTATTGCTCCGACGCGCCGGAGATGACGGCCATTTTGTCCACCATGGCCTTGGGCATGATGTAACTGACCGTCACGTACCCGATCACTTCCCTGGGAACCAGCAGCGTGTAGACCGGCGCGATCCCCCGGATGATCTCCCCGGCGGCGGTGGTGGATTGTATCTCCGCCACTTCCTGCCCCGCATAGACCTTCTCGAGCTGCGAGGCCGTCAGGACGGAGGAGGGGATCGTCTCCGCGGGAGTACTGCGGACGATCATCCCCTCCCTCTGGCTGTCGAAATGAACTTCCAGGACTCCGATATTCAGGCTGGACTGGCGCCGCTCCATGAGGGCCTTCAGGTACGAATGCTTGTCCGGCTCATAGAGGCGATTGTCCGTGATTTCTCCGCTGATGCCGCGGGCATGGTAGCGGGCGTATTCAGTGCCCTGCTGGTAATAGTACTGGGCCACTTCCAGGGTCGTGTTCAGGGCGTCTCCGAGACGCACATTGAACCAGTTCTCGATGCTGTAGGAAAGGAAGTTGATGGACACGACAAACAGCAGAGCCGTGGGAATCAGGGACAGGCTCACGAACGCCGCCACCAGCTTGGACCGCCACTTCGAACCGATGACGCCGCGCCGGCGCTCGAACACCAGCTTCACCACGTTCCGGACAATCAGGAAGATGAGGAGGATGATCAGGATGATGTTGATGTTGATGAAACCGAAGATCAGGACATTATCCGAGATGGGCAGGACCTGGCCCCGCCAGGAGATCCTGCTCTCCACGTAGGCCAGAAGGACGATCAGGCACACCGTCAGGAGGATGATGAGGCGTTCCCTGCGCCGCTTGCGGGCTTCCTTCTCGTCGATGACCGGGTTCTTCCGATTCGGTTTCATTCGCGATAGATGAACCTGTACGTATGCCAGGGCGTCTCCAGATCCCACAGGGAGACGAACAGGAAGACATATTCCAGCCGGAGCGGCAGGCGTACCCGGTCCAGCTTGGCCATCACCTTCAGGTAATACTCCGAGTTCTTGGTCAGTGTCTTCACGGAGCCGACAGTGAACCCGTTCAGGTCGGACATGGCTGACCTTGCCTCACCCAGGGTCTGAAACACGGCTGGCTCGGGTGTGCCGTCGGAGGTAACCTGGAAGGTTTTCTTCAGGTTGTCGTACTTGAGCGTCCGGTTGACCTCGATTTCCGAGAGCCGGCGGTCGAACCAGAAGGAACGATCCTGGTAGACACCGGCATAAAACGTGAACCGGACGGGGAACCCGGCCATAATCTCCGCGTTCATCTCCGGGGTGAAGCCGTTGGTGACTTTTCCGTAAAGAAGAACCTGTTCTCCTTTCGTGGTCACGAGGAGATCCCGGATGTGCGGCTTCGACGTCGCTGCGGCCGCAGCCATGAAGGCCGTGACCAGGATCAGGATCAGGATCAGGACGGCCGATGCAAACAAGCTGGCTTTTTTCATGGATGCCTTTCCCCGGTGCAAGCATTCTCCCCCGGATGGAACAGGTTTTCGAAACCGTCCGAAACCTGTCCACCGGGAAAGCAAAACGGAATTCTAAGGAACTGTCACGGAAATTGCAAGCTCCAGATAAGGACCGCGGAAGCTACAACAAGGCGGGAAGATTGGTATTTTCTGAGCCCGATCAGGCCCGGGCCGCATCGAGAACGCGAAAGGCCGGAATGCGCAGCGACCGGAACCGCTCCGGCGCAGCCTCTGCGGTCGGGTGGTCGATGATCTCCCGGTTTTCCTCCAGGGACATCAGTTCCTTCAGGAGGAGGTTGTTCAGTTTGTGACCGGACTTGTACGCCACAAAGTGGCCGATGATGGGCATCCCCAGGAGTGCCAGATCTCCAATGGCGTCCAGGATCTTGTGTTTTACGAACTCGTCGGGAAACCGGAGGCCTTCCTTGTTGAGGACGCGTTCATCGTCCAGAACGACGGCGTTCCCCAGGGAGCCGCCCAAGGCGAGCCCCCGGGCCTGCAGGTATTCGACGTCCCGGAGGAAACCGAAGGTGCGTGCGGGACAAATCTCCCGCTCGTAGCACTCGTCGGTGAAGGTCATGGAATGGGACTGCTGTCCGATAATGGGGTGCTTGAAATCGATTTTATAAGTGATCTTAAACTCCGGAGCCGGCAGGAACATCGCCGTCCCCACCCCGTCCGAGACCGAAACCTCCCGGCGAACCACCAGGACTTTCTTGTACTTGCCCTGGGTCCGGGTTCCTACACCCTTGAGCATCTCGACGAAGGGCAGGGCACTGCCGTCCATGATGGGCACTTCCGGAGCGTTTACTTCCACGATCGCATTGTCGACTCCCATGCCCGAGAAGGCCGACAGGAGGTGTTCCACCGTGGAAACGCTGGCTCCATTGGTGCCGAGGGTCGTGGCAAGGGTCGTATCCGCCACGTTGTTATAGTCCGCCTGAATCCGGTATCCGGAGGG
>CAZXMK010000084.1:0-10202 GCA_964641935.1 uncultured Syntrophaceae bacterium | reverse complement strand
AGGCCAGTAGCTCTAATGGATAGAGCGCCGGACTCCAAATCCGGATGCTGGGGGTTCGAGTCCCTCCTGGCCTGCCATTTCTTCTGTCCTTATTTGACGAGCGCTCTGGCAGGAGCCTTTCATGGATAAAGTGAAGGAGGCTTTCGAGAAGGTCAAGATTTTCCTTGCGGAAGCCAAAGCGGAGTTCAAGAAGGTTACATGGCCGACCCCAAAGCAGGCATTGGCGTCCACTTCCGTCGTGCTTGTAGTAGTGATCGTCATGTCCCTGTTTCTCGGGCTGGTGGATTTCGGCCTGGTCAAAGTCCTGCGGCTCATATTGGGTTGAATTCAATGGCGTTCCGCTGGTACGTAGTCCATACTTACTCCGGTTACGAGAACAGGGTGAAACATTCCCTTCAGGAGCGGATCCAGGCTGCAAACATGCAGGATTCGTTTGCGGATATCCTCATTCCGGAGGAGGATATCGTAGAGTTGATCTCGGGAGAAAAGCGGACCTCCAAAAGAAAATTCTTCCCCGGTTATATCCTGGTCCAGATGGAGCTCAATGACCAGACTTGGCATATTGTCAAGGAAACGCCGAAAGTAACCGGTTTCATCGGAAGCAAGGATAAACCGTCTCCCATTCCCGACAGCGACGTCGAGCTTCTGCGTACCCGGATCGACGAGGGCACATTGAAGCCGAAGCCGAAATTCAAGTTCGAGGAAGGGGATCATGTGCGGATCATTGACGGGCCGTTCACGAACTTCGACGGCGTGATCGATGAAGTGAAGCCTGAGAAGGGAAAACTGAGAGTCATCGTCAGCATTTTCGGGCGTTCTACCCCGGTGGAACTCGATTTCGTCCAGGTGGTGCAGAGCTGATTCGCCCGGTCCCGGAGGCCCGATGCCTGCCGGGTATTTCACAGGAAGAGGTTTCCACATGGCAAAAAAGGTCATCGCAAACATCAAGCTGCAGATCAAGGCCGGAAAGGCGACGCCGTCTCCGCCCATCGGTCCGGCCCTCGGCCAGCACGGGGTCAACATCATGGAGTTCTGCAAGGCGTACAACGCCATGACCCAGCACCAGGAGGGCATGGTTGTGCCGGTGATCATTACGGTTTATGCCGACCGGTCCTTCACATTCATAACCAAGACGCCCCCGGCTTCCGTTCTCCTGAAACAGGCAGCAAAAATCGCCAAGGGATCCAACAACCCCAGGAAAGAAAAAGTAGGAGCGGTGACAGAGAAGCAGGTCCGGGAAATCGCGGAGTTGAAGTTCAACGACTTGAATGCTGTCAACATGGAGGGAGCCGTTCGAATCATCGAGGGAACGGCAAAATCCATGGGTATCGACATCAAGGGTTAGAATCGTTCACGAGGTTACGTCATGCCGAACAGAGGGAAAAGCTATCAGGAAGTGAAAAAGAAGGTCACCCCGGGGACGCGTTATGCCCTGAAGGAGGCGGTCGAAATTCTTGTTGGCACCACCCGCGCCAAATTCGACGAAACGGTGGATGCCGCCATCCGCCTCGGAGTAAACCCTGCCCATGCCGACCAGATGGTTCGCGGAAGCGTCGTTCTGCCGAACGGCCTGGGGAAGACGGTGCGCGTTCTCGTGTTTGCCAAGGGAGAAAAGGAAAAGGAAGCCGCCGACGCCGGTGCGGATGTAGTCGGGTCGGACGACATCGTTGAGAAAATCAAGGGCGGCTGGCTGGAATTCGATCGGGTGATTGCCACGCCGGACATGATGGGAAGCGTCGGAAAACTCGGCAAGATCCTCGGTCCCAGGGGGCTCATGCCCAATCCGAAAGTCGGTACGGTGACGTTTGACGTCGGAAGGACGGTGAAGGAGCTGAAAGCGGGGAAGGTCGAGTTCCGGGTGGAAAAGGCCGGAATTGTCCATACTCCCGTGGGAAAGGTTTCCTTCGGACCGGAAAAACTGATGGAAAACATTCAGGCCGTTATCGAAACGATCATCAAGCTGAAACCTGCATCAAGCAAAGGGACCTATCTGAAGAGCATCTCCCTTTCCACCACCATGGGTCCCGGGATCAAGGTGGATCCTCAGGATGTTAAGGCAACATAATCACTGACCGGTCAAGAAACAGTCGGAGACAGCAGGCACAGGAGATGTTTAATCGGGCTATGCCCGGCCTGCCGAGACGAGGTTCAAGTGTTCCGTGCAGGATGACCGAAGGGTCATGCTGGTCCATTTTTCCTGTATGACGATACCTGTCTCCGACTTTCCTGAGGAAGTGAAGAAAATCGCTTCCCGGGCGTAGGTGACTTTGAGAGGAAAGGAGGTTGGAGATTGGATCGGAAAACCAAGGAGCAGGTGGTCGCCTCCCTTCACGAACAGTTGAAGGAGGCCAAACTCGCCGTCCTCGCCGGCTACAAAGGGATGAACGTGGCGAAAATGACGGAGTTGAGGAACGCCCTGCGAAAAACCAACTCGGATGTACAGGTGATCAAGAACACCTTGTGGCGCATTGCGGCCAGGGGCACCCCTTTCAGCGCCCTGGAAGGGGAGGTCAAGGGACCCCTCGTCATGACCCTGAATGCCGGCGATGCCGTTGAATGCACCAAGGTGCTTGTTGAATTCGCGAAGAAGAATGCCGAGTTGGAACTCCGGACGGGCATGCTGGAAGGCAAGGTCCTGACGGCTCAGCAGATCGGCGCCATCTCGGAACTGCCCAGCCGGGAAGTTCTGCAGGCGAAGCTGCTGTCCGTCATGATCGGCGTCCAGACGGGCCTGGTGACGGCGTTGAGTGGCGTGTCCCGCGGACTGGTCCAGGTTCTGGCAGCATACCGGGACAAGAAGGAAAGTGCTTCGTAAACAGAAAAAACCTCGCATCATACAGGAAGGAAGGTTGAACATGTCGAACATCACCAAGGAAGACGTAATCAAGTTCATCGAGAACATGACCGTTCTGGAGCTTTCCGAAATGGTCAAGGAACTGGAGAGCCGGCTTGGCGTATCCGCAGCGGCGCCGGTGGCCGTGGCCGCTGTGGCAGCGGGTCCCGCCGCGGCGGCAGCCCCTGCCGAGGAGAAGACGGAGTTTGACGTAATCCTGACCGGCTTTGGAGACCAGAAGATCCAGGTCATCAAGGAAGTCCGCGCCATTACAGGGCTCGGCCTGAAGGAAGCCAAGGATCTCGTGGAAGGAGTGCCCAAGCCCGTCAAGGAAGCGGTCTCCAAGGATGAAGCGGCGGACATCAAAGCCAAAATCGAGAAAGTCGGCGGTACCGTGGAAGTTAAGTAGCAGGAAACCTGACTGTGACGGGGGTTACAGGTTTCCTGCGCCCCCGTTTTTCAGCCTGCCACCCTGGAACACGGACTTCTGAAAGGGAATTATGGGAGCATTCAGAAAGAGTTTCGGCCGGATCAAGAAGATCCTCGATATTCCGAACCTGATCGATATCCAACTGCGGTCGTACGACAAGTTCCTGCAATGGGATGTCGAACCGGACCAGAGGAAAAACTTCGGCCTTCAAGGCGCATTCCGGAGCGTCTTTCCCATTTCCGACTTCAGCGGGAAATGCACTCTTGAATTCGTCAGCTACAAGATCGGGCAGGCTCGATACGACATGAACGAGTGCGTCCAGAAGGGCATGACGTATGCGGCGCCCCTGAAAATCGTTGTCCAGCTCCGGGTGTTTGACGTGGATCGCAACAGCGACAACAGAGCGATCCGGGACATCAAGGAGCAGGAGATCTACTTCGGCGAGATCCCTCTCATGACGAGGAACGGCACATTCATCGTCAACGGCACGGAGCGCGTGATCGTCAGCCAGCTGCATCGCTCGCCGGGCATCTTTTTCGATCATGACAAGGGGAAAACACTGGCCAGCGGGAAGCTGATCTACTCCGCACGGCTCATTCCGATTCGCGGATCCTGGCTTGACCTGGAGTTCGACTCGAAGGACATCCTTTACGTCCGCATCGACCGCCGCCGGAAAATGCCCGTCACCATTCTGCTGAAAGCCATGGGGAATTCAACGGATTTCCTGCTGAACTACTTTTACAGCGTGGAAACGGTGCACCTGGAAGGCGAGGATCTGTTCATCGACGTGGACGAATCCCTGATCGGGGAAAAGGTGCTGGAGGATGTCAAGGATCCGAAAAGCGGTGATGTCGTCGTCAAAAGAGGGAGGAAGCTCAACAAGCAGCTGATCAGAAGGATGACCGAGGCCGGCATCTTGAGGATTCCGGCCGAAGAAGCGGACATGCTGGGCCGGATCCTGGCCTCGAATGTCCTCGATCCCCAATCGGAGGAGGTCCTGCTCAAGTGTAACGAAGAATTGACGAGCCAGGGACTGGAACTGCTCCGGGAAAAGGGAGTACAGGATGTCCGTCTGATTCACCTGGATGAGGACACGACGTCCGCGTCCATCCGGGATACCCTGATCATGGACCGGATCGACTCGGCTGAAGACGCGATCATCGAAATCTACAGAAGGCTGCGTCCCAGCAACCCGCCGACCCCCGAAACGGCATTCAAATTTTTCCGCAGCCTCTTTTTCGAAGCGGAAACGTACGATCTGTCGGATGTCGGCAGGGCGAAAATGAACTACAAGCTCGGCCTGGATGTGCCGACGGATGTGGCCGTTCTCCGGAATGAGGACATCCTGGCAGCCGTAAAATACCTGATCGACCTGAAAAACGGGGTTCAGGACCGCAGCGTGGACGACATCGACCACCTGGGAAACCGGCGCGTCCGTTCGGTGGGGGAACTGATCGAGAACCAGTACCGGATTGGTCTTGTCCGGATGGAGAGGGCCATCAAGGAAAAGATGAGCCTCCAGGACATCGAGACCATGATGCCCCACGACCTCGTCAACGCCAAGCCGGTCTCGGCCGTGGTGAACGAATTCTTCGGCAGCAGCCAGCTGTCCCAGTTCATGGACCAGACGAATCCCCTATCCGAGATCACGCACAAGCGCCGCCTGTCAGCCCTGGGACCCGGCGGTCTGACGAGGGAGCGCGCGGGGTTCGAGGTGCGGGACGTTCACCCGACGCATTATGGGCGGATCTGTCCGGTGGAGACGCCGGAAGGACCGAACATTGGCCTCATCGTTTCGCTCAGCACCTATGCCCGGGTCAATGAATTCGGCTTCATCGAGACCCCCTATCGTCTCGTCGATGAGGGGAAGGTGCTGGAGGACGTGAAGTTCCTGACGGCCATCGAAGAGGAAAGCCGGATCATTGCCCCGTCCGACGTCAATCTGGATACGAAGGGCAATTTTCAGGACGACCTGATCTCCGCCCGGAAGGGTGGGAACTACATGGCGGTGGCCGCCTCCGACGTGACGATGATGGATGTCTCGCCCAACCAGCTGGTCAGCGTCGCCGCGGCCCTGATCCCGTTCCTGGAGCATGACGATGCCAACCGCGCCCTCATGGGGTCGAACATGCAGCGCCAGGCGGTACCGCTGATGCAGCCGGAAGTACCCCTCGTGGGGACCGGCATGGAGTCCGTCGTCGCACGGGACTCCGGTGCCGTTGTGGCGGCTCGCCGGGACGGAACGGTCGAGAGTGTGGATGCATCCCGCATCGTGATCCGCTGCAGCATCCACGCTCAGGATGAAACGGACACGGGCGTCGACATCTACAATCTCACCAAGTATCAGCGCTCCAACCAGGATACCTGCTTCAACCAGAAGCCCATCGTCAATCCGGGAGACGAGATCCACGCGGGCGACATCATCGCTGACGGACCCGCAACGGACAACGGGGAACTCGCCCTGGGCCGGAACGTGATGGTGGCCTTCATGTCATGGGGAGGCTACAACTATGAAGACTCGATCCTGGTGAGTGAGCGGATCGTCAAGGAAGACGTCTACACGTCGATCCATATCGAGGAATTCGAGACGATGGCCCGGGACACGAAGCTGGGCAAAGAGGAGATTACCCGGGACATCCCGAATGTCGGTGAAGAGGCCCTGAAAAACCTCGATGACAGCGGGATCGTGAGAATGGGTGTCTCCGTTAAGCCGGGGGATATCCTGGTCGGAAAGATCACCCCCAAGGGTGAGACCCAGCTTTCTCCCGAAGAGAAGCTCCTGCGGGCCATTTTCGGAGAAAAGGCAAGCGATGTCCGGGACACTTCCCTCCGTGTTCCGCCGGGCGTTGAAGGTACCGTCATCGACGCCAAGATTTTCTCGCGCAAGGGAGCGGAGAGGGATTCCCGGTCCCAGTATATCGAAGAAGAGGCTGTGCGGGGAATCCTCAAGGACCGGGACGACGAAATCCGGATCATCACGGAAAACGTGAAAGGCAAGATCGCTTCGATGCTGGAGGGAAAGATCTCCGGATCCAAGATCGTGGATCCGAAAAAAAAGAAAATCGTCCTCAAGAAGGGGGATGCCGTCACGAAGGAATTCCTTGAGAGCACTCCCTTCGGCCTCTGGAAGGGGATCACGCTGCCGGAAGATGAAGAGACGGAGCGCAAGGTCGGAGTCCTGATGGCGAATTTGGAGCGTAAGATCGATCTTGTAGAAGCCTATTTCGCGGACAAGATCGAAAGGCTCAAGGCAGGTGACGAACTGCCGCCGGGTGTGATCAAGATGGTCAAGGTGTATGTGGCCATCAAGCGGAAGCTGTCGGTTGGTGACAAGATGGCCGGCCGGCACGGGAACAAGGGCGTTCTTTCACGCATCCTTCCGGAAGAAGACATGCCCTTCTTCATGGATGGAACACCCGTTGACATCATCCTGAATCCCCTGGGTGTGCCGTCCCGAATGAACGTTGGCCAGATCCTGGAGACGCATCTGGGCTGGGCGGCCAAGGGGCTGGGAGAGAAGGTCTATGACCTCTGCCGGAGCAAGGCACCCGCCGATGAACTCAAGCGGGAAATGAAGACGATCTATTCCACTCCCGAGTTCGAGCGGTTCGTGGACGGAGCCACCGACGAGGAGATCCGCCAGTTCGCAGCCCGGCTCCGCAAGGGCATTGCTGTCTCCACGCCGGTTTTCGACGGAGCCGAGGAAGTCGAAATCCGCGACATGCTGAAGTCGGCGAACCTTCCCGAAAAGGGGCAGACTCTTCTGTTTGACGGCCGCACCGGGGAACCCTTTGACCAGGAAATCACCGTCGGCATGATCTACATGCTCAAGCTCCACCACCTGGTCGACAACAAGATCCATGCCCGTTCCATCGGTCCGTATTCTCTGGTCACCCAGCAGCCTCTGGGCGGGAAGGCCCAGTTCGGCGGCCAGCGTCTGGGGGAAATGGAAGTCTGGGCCATGGAGGCTTACGGCGGTTCCTACTCACTTCAGGAGTTCCTGACGGTCAAGTCCGACGACGTGGCCGGCCGGACCCGGATCTACGAGGCGATCGTGAAGGGCGAGCATACGCTGGAACCGGGGCTTCCCGAATCGTTCAATGTCCTCGTGAAGGAGTTGCAGAGTCTCTGCCTCGATGTGGATCTGATCGAGGAAGAGTGAAGGGGCCGGTCCCCCAACAGGCAGACGGAGGAATATTAATCCGTGGAAGACGTGTTCAGCTATTTCGAAAAACCGAAGGATCCCATCCGATTCAGCGCGATCCGCATGCGCATCGCTTCACCCGAGAAGATTCTTTCCTGGTCCAAGGGGGAAGTGAAAAAGCCGGAGACGATCAATTATCGGACATTCAAACCGGAACGGGACGGCCTGTTCTGTGCGAAAATCTTCGGTCCCGTGAAGGATTACGAGTGCCTGTGCGGCCGTTACAAGCGCATGAAGCATCGGGGTGTCGTCTGCGAAAAGTGCGGCGTTGAGGTTATTCAGTCGAAGGTCCGCCGCGAGCGCATGGGGCATATCACCCTGGCGACGCCGGTGGCCCATATCTGGTTCCTGAAGAGCTTGCCAAGCCGGATCGGCAACATTCTGGACATGACCCTCAAGGAGTTGGAGAAGGTTCTCTACTTCGAGTCCTGGATTGTCCTGGATCCGAAAAGTACACCCCTGAAGAGGAAGGAGCTTCTCGACGAAGAGGAGTATTTCCGGAGGCGTGAGGAATTCGGAGCGGAATCTTTCGTTGCGGGAATCGGAGCGGAAGCGGTCCGGAAACTGCTGGAGGAAATCGACCTGGAGCAGCTTTACGAGGATCTCCGGGATGAATTGAAGACGTCCGTATCCGACACGAAGAAGAAGAAGCTCGTTAAGCGGCTGAAGGTGGTGGAGGCCCTCCGCAAGTCGGGCAACCGGCCCGAATGGATGGTCCTGACCGTGCTGCCGGTGATTCCTCCGGATCTGCGGCCCCTGGTGCCGCTCGATGGAGGACGGTTCGCAACGTCGGATCTGAACGACCTGTACCGCCGGGTCATCAACCGGAACAACCGGCTGAAACGGCTCCAGGAGCTCAACGCCCCGGAAATCATCATCCGCAACGAAAAACGGATGCTCCAGGAGGCCGTGGACGTTCTGTTCGACAACGGCCGGCGGGGCAGGGCGATTACCGGGACGAACAAGCGGCCGCTGCGCTCCCTCTCGGACATGCTCAAGGGGAAGCAGGGCCGGTTTCGCCAGAACCTGCTGGGGAAGCGGGTTGATTATTCAGGCCGTTCGGTCATCACCGTCGGGCCGGATCTGAGGCTTCACCAGTGCGGCCTGCCCAAGAAAATGGCCCTCGAACTGTTCAAGCCTTTTGTCTACAACCGGTTGATGGATCGAGGTTACGTGACCACCGTCAAGAGTGCCAAGAAGATGGTGGAGCGGGAATCCGCAGAGGTCTGGGATGCCCTGGACGAAGTCGTTCGGGAATATCCCGTCATGCTGAACCGGGCGCCCACCCTTCACCGGCTCGGCATTCAGGCGTTCGAGCCCGTCCTCATCGAGGGCAAGGCCATCCAATTGCATCCGCTTGTCTGCACCGCCTTCAACGCGGACTTCGACGGAGACCAGATGGCGGTCCACGTACCCCTTTCCATAGAGGCCCAGACGGAAGCCCGGGTCCTCATGATGTCGACGAACAACATCCTGTCTCCGGCCAACGGAAAGCCCATCATCATCCCGAGCCAGGATATCGTCCTGGGGATTTATTATCTGACGCGGGACCGGTCCGGGATCAAGGGAGAGGGGATGACCTTTTCCGGAACCGATGAAGTGCGCTGCGCACTTGATGCCGGCGAGGTCGACCTTCAGGCAAGAATCCGTGTCCGACTGGAGGGCGTGCTGAAGGAAACGACGGCGGGACGCATCATCCTCTTTGAGATCATACCCAAGGAAATTCCCTTCGATCTCATAAACAAGGTGATGAACAAGAAGGAACTGGCGAACCTGATCGACCACTGCTACCGCACCCTGGGCGACAAGACGACGGTCCTTCTGGCCGACCGCCTGAAAGACCTCGGGTTCAAGTACGCCACCAGTTCGGGATGCTCCATTGCGATCCACAACATGGTGATCCCCGCCAACAAGCGGGAAATCGTGGCCAAGGCCGACAAGGAAGTCCTCAAGATCCAGAAGCAGTACATGGACGGATTGATTACGGACGGAGAGCGCTACAACAAGGTCATCGACATCTGGGCACAGGCGACGGAACGGGTCGCCTCGGAAATGATGGGCGGGATTGAAAAGGAGATCCTTGACGGCAAGGAAGGAGCCAGGAAAAAGGCCGAAAGCTTCAATCCGATCTACATGATGGCCGATTCCGGAGCCCGCGGAAGCGCCGTCCAGATCCGGCAGTTGGCCGGAATGCGCGGCTTGATGGCCAAACCCTCGGGAGAAATCCTCGAGACCCCCATCACGGCCAACTTCCGAGAGGGACTGACGGTTCTCCAATACTTCATATCCACCCACGGCGCCCGGAAAGGGCTTGCCGACACGGCCCTCAAGACGGCCAACTCGGGCTACCTCACCCGGAGGCTCGTGGACGTCGCCCAGGACTGCATCATCACGGAAACGGACTGCGGAACCATTGACGGCATCTTCGTCTCCGCCCTGATGGAGGGGGGGGAGATCATTGAGACCGCCGGCGAGCGCGTTCTGGGCCGCGTGACCCTGGAAGAGGTCAAGGATCCCTTCACCGGCGAGGTCATCATTCCGGCAAACCAGGCGATCGATGAAGCCCTGGCCGAGAAGATCGACAACGCCGGGATCGAGAGGGTTAAAATCCGTTCCGTTCTCACCTGCAAATCCGTCTACGGGGTTTGCGCCATGTGTTACGGCCGCGATCTTGCCCACGGTCACCTGGCAAACATCGGGGAAGCGGTAGGCATCATCGCCGCCCAGTCCATCGG
>CAZXMK010000083.1:4661-10251 GCA_964641935.1 uncultured Syntrophaceae bacterium | reverse complement strand
ACTGGCAGAGTTACGAGCGGGAATTTCTGAATCTGATGGCCCAAAGAAAGGTCGATGAGGCTGTTTCAAAGCAGATCATGGAAGGAGCTTGCCTCTTGTGCAGCGAGGATAAGCCTCAATACTGTCACAGGCGGTTGGTTGCAGAGTATCTGCTCAACCAGTGGGGCCACGTCGAGATCGTTCACTTGTAAGCCCGGCAGCCAACATCATATTCTCTTCTTTCAACCACGGTGTACCTTGTCATGGCATACGGAACAGAGTGTTACTAGGTTATCTTCTTTGTTCTCACCACCCTTCACATGGTGTTTGACGTGATGCAATTCTAAATGTCGCGGATCGGACGGGTTCCATTCGTCATGTGACCATCTGCACATTTTGCACTTGTATCCGTCGCGACGCATCACTTCCCTACGAACATCGTCCGGAATAGTTCTGTCATGTTCAGGACTTTGCCGGTCGGCCTGTAACAAATAAACCCCAACACCCAAGTCCGGGCGTCCAGTGGTTTTCGTAGCAATCGGCCAACCATGCTCCGTCCGGAGTTCGCGTACACGTCGCGCCCACTCAGTCTTGTCGCCCGCGACATAACGCAATTCCTCATTTGTTACACCTCGACCGATATTTGACTTAAGAAACTTCAGAATCTTGTCGCGTACCGATGCACTTTCCTTCCGTATCGCATTCGCCACATGCCAGCGGTGTGCCGCATCACGATCTTCTTCAGCATTCAATAAAATGTACTCGTTCGGCTTCATAGCCTTTAGTTCATCCGGCACTTCAGCAGCTTCGTCTTCACGCATTTCCTTTATCGTGACCCCACTCACAATAGCCCAGCCAAACTGAACCCGCAGTTGACGCAAGCGCCTTGCATATTCTTGAATCCCGGACACAACAAGTAACTCATCGCCGTTGATAATCGTACCCGGATACTTACGAAAATAGTACAGAATCCTATTTATTGCCGCCGAGGAGTATTCGGCTGGAAGCAATGATTTCCCAAGAGCACGCAGTCCGTGAAAGATTGGCACCAGAGCCAGCACCTTCGGTCTTAGCTCGCCCGATCTCAGTTCCACTTCAAAGTTTTCTATCAGTTTCGCGACCTTTTTTCGAACGGCTTCAGGGTCGGCATGCTTCATATCTTTTCGTTTACTCATGAAGGAACCTTTCCAGTTTCCTCAATAGAACTTCCGATCTCCGGGTTTCACACTGCCATACGACCAATACTTTCCATCCCATCCGACGAAGGTCCTTTTGGAAGCGTTTGTCTCGCTCAATGTTACTATTAAGCTTTCTGTTCCAAAACTTTTCGTTCGATGTCGGCCGCTTCGACCTTGGACAACCTTTGTGCCCGTGCCAAAAGCATCCATGTACGAAGACGACTTTACCGTGTCTCGGTAATACTATGTCCGGATTACCCGGCAGGTCACGCCGGTGTATACGAAACCGATATCCCATTCGATGAATGAATGACCGAACAAGAATCTCAGGCTTCGTGTCTCGTCCTCTGACACGGCTCATGATCCAGCTTCGCTTCTCGCTGGAAAACACATCACTCATGTCATCAGTCGTTCATGGACAAAAGCAAGTAGACGACATCGGCAACGCGAGCCGCCAACCTTGGAGGCACGGCATTACCGATTTGTCGTGCAACTTCTATTTTCGATCCCGTAAAACTGAATTCGTCAGGAAAAGACTGCAAGCGCGCAGCTTCGCGGTGAGTTATCGGCCTGTGCTGTTTCGGGTGTAAATATCGCCCTTTCTCAGGCTTGAAGAACTCGGTTCGAATCGTGAACGCGGGACGATCCCACCACAGACGCCCAAAAAGATCCGTTCCGCCGCTCTTCTTCCGGATCCAGCAGCCCGGTGTCAGTTCCGGTGCATGCTTCTGAAGGTCGAAACGATTCATGCCTTCTTTGGGAATCGCCTTGTACCGAGCTACGCTCATCGGAGTCGGAGAACGGCCGAAGTGCAAATCCAACGGAGGGCCTTCGTCGCGAACATCCGTTCCTTTCGGAGGTGGGAGATCGGCGATCACATCGCGTACTGTGAGCCACTTCACGGCATCCGGTAGATATCCTTTGCCG
Organism: uncultured Syntrophaceae bacterium; assembly: GCA_964641935.1. GTDB lineage: Bacteria > Desulfobacterota > Syntrophia > Syntrophales > PHBD01 > PHBD01. The sequence continues at coordinate 8,167 of CAZXMK010000083.1, read as the reverse complement.
TTGGCCTGTAAAAGCGACGTCTGTGCAAATCCTTTCCGTGGGTCGAAGTGCGTCCTGCGTGGCGGGAATACTTCCGATGGATCGAAGAATTTGCAACCAATGATGAACGCCCGACGTCGTGTCTGCGGCACACCGTAGTCGGCAGCACTAAGCACCTCGCTCCAGCACTTGAAACCCATTGCTTCGGCAGTACCGATTATCTCACCATGTTCGAACGAACCGAGGAGCTGGGGTACGTTTTCCATTACGAATACATTCGCTCCCGCGCGTTCGACAACTTTGAGATACGGGCGCCAGAGTTGTTTGCGTGGATCGTCTACCCGGTTTTTATTCAGGAGACTGAACCCTTGGCAAGGAGGCCCGCCGATTACAACATCGGCCGCAGGAATCTGAGTTGTAGGATCACTAAGAATATCAACAATGTCCCCACATACGCAGTGATTGCCGAAATTCTTACTGTACGTCCGTGCACACGCCTCATCGAAATCGTTCGCCCATACCAAATCGAATGCATGCCCGAATGCTTCGGAAAAGCCCAGTGTCATTCCTCCGGCACCTGCGAAAACATCGATTAAACGAAATCGTTTGTGCTTACGGATGAGCTTCCCTTCTTCTCTGGCTCTGTATATCTTCTGTTCCTCTCGGATCAGCCAATCCGGTGCCTTTTTGATCTCATAGACCACATTGCTATATCTATTGCTTCGATCTCTGTTACTTTTCATAATTCAACAGGTTGAGATACTTCGGTTTATAGAAAAGGCTCTGAGCTACAAGCTTATCTCCGCCGCCACCTCGTCGATGGCCTCGTCGAGCGTGGCGACCAGGTCGTCGATCTGGGCCTCCGTGACGATGAAGGGCGGCGCCAGGAGGATGTGGTCGCCGTGGACGCCGTCGGCGCCGCCTCCGCCGGGATAGGTGATGAGGCCCTTCGCGAAGGCGCGGCTCCCCACGAGGGCATTGACCTTCTGCACCGGGGCGAAGGTCTCCTTCGTCTCCCGGTCCTTCACCAGCTCCACCCCGGCGAAGAGCCCCAGCCCGCGGATGTCCCCGACCATGGGATGCCGGCGGAGGACCTGGATCTTTTCCAGGAGATACGCCCCCAGGACGGCGGAACGGTTCACCAGGCCGTGGGCGTCCATGTAGTCGAGGACCGCCAGGGCGACGGCACACCCCAGGGGATTCTGGCTGTAGGTGTGGCCGTGGACGAAGGTTCCGGTCGTCTCCCGGATGACCCGGTGGATCTCCCCCTTCGCGATGACCACGTTGACGGGATGGTAGCCCGCCGAGAGGCCCTTGGCGCAGACGATCAGGTCCGGGACGGTGCTCCAGTGCTCGAGGGCGAAATTCCGGCCCGTCCGGCCGACCCCGGTCATGACCTCGTCGGCGATCAGGAGCACGTCGTAGCGGTCGCAGATCTCCCGGATCCTCTGGAAATAACCGTCCCTCGGAACCAGGCAGCCGGCGGTGGCCCCGACAACGGGCTCGGCGATGAAGGCCGAGACGGCGTCGGGTCCCTCGTACAGGATGGTCCGCTCCAACTCGTCGGCACACTCCAGGGAGCACGAGCCGGGCTCCCGGCCCCAGGGGCATCGGTAGCAGTAGGCCGGCGGGATGTGAGGCGTGTGAGGGAACAGGGGCAGGTAATACTTCCGCCGTCCCGTGTGGCCCCCCAGGGACAGGGTGCCCAGGGAGTTCCCGTGAAAGCTCGTCCAGCGGGAGATGACCTTGTATTTCGAAGGCTTCCCCCGGTCCACCTGGTACTGCCGGGCCATTTTGACGGCCGTCTCCACCGCCTCGGAGCCGATGGAGCAGTAGTAGACCCGCTCCAGCCCGGGAGGCGCCATCCGGACCAGGCGCTCCGCCAGCTCCACGGCGGGCCGGCTCGTGAACTGGCTGCCGTGGGTGAAGGTGACCTTCTCCATCTGGGCCGCCGCGGCCGCGGCGATCTCCCGGATGCCGTGGCCGATGGAGGCCACCACGGCACCCCCGGAGCCGTCGAGGTACCGTTTCCCGTCCGTGTCCCAGAGGTAGACGCCCTCGCCCCGTTCCACCGTGGGGTAGAATTTCGCGGGGCTCCGGTAGAAAACGTGGTCGTCGTTCGCCCGGCTCGCCATGTCGTTCACGTGTCCTTTGCCACAGGGTCCGTACACCCGGGAACCGATTTGAAATCCGTCCCCGGGATCGGGTCTATTTTTTCTGCGCCTCCACCATGGCGATGAGTCCCTTCCGGAGACCCCGCTTGATGGAGGTGTAGGTCGCCCGGTCCTTCTTGGACAGGAAATCCGCCAGTTCCATCGCCTTCGCCGGCAGGACGTCGCCCGGATAGACCGCCGAGACGACCCCCATGGCCAGGGCCTCGGGCCCGGCTACGCGTTTTCCCGTCAGCATCAGCTCCCGGAGGCTGGGATAATCCGCAAGGGTGGAAATCATCTCGTGCATCAGGGGCGTGAAGGGCACCCGGACGTCCACCTCGGAGAAGCAGAAAAAGCCCCGGTCCTCCCGCATGAGGCGGAAGTCGAAGCAGGTGGACATGACGGCCGCCCCGGCGAAGGTGTGCCCCACGAGGCAGGCCACCGTGGGCATGTCCAGGAGGGCGATCCGCACGAACAGGTTGTCGAGCTGCTTCGCCAGTTTCGGGAAGCAGTCCTCGGGCTGGGCGAGGAGCCAGGGCAGGTTGATTCCGTTGCTCCAGAACTTCGGGTCGTTGCTTGTAACCAGGAGGGCCGCGTTTCCCTCGGCCGCCGCGACCTCGTCCAACAGCGCCTGGAATTCGGCGGTCCAGTCCAGGGTCATGGTGTTCTGTTCCGCGCCGTTCGTCATCGTGAGGACGAAAACGGCCCCTTCCTTCGTCAGGTTCATCGTGGCCATGCGTTCGATCTTTCCCCCTTCCTTCGTCCTTCGCATGGATGCCCGGAATGGACCGCTCCGGGCATCCATGCCGGATTTACTTCGAAAACTTCGCCTTCAGGTCCGTCAGGATGCAGAAATGCTTCCGCTCTTCGGCGATGATCCTGTCGATGGTGTCGTAGTTCCCGGGCCCCAGGAGCTCTTTGATCTCGTGGTAGTAGTTGATGGAGTCGAGCTCCCGGCGGATCCCGAAATCCAGCGCCGAGACGGTGTCCTTCACCAGGGCCATCTCCTTGTCGAGAAGGTCTTTCCGGAAGATGACGGCATTGTCCACATAGCTCCTCAGGTATGCCGCGTATTCCCCCGCGAACGACTCCGGCGGCGGGGGGCTCTTCTCCATGGCGGCGAAGATCTGGGAAAAGGTCTTCCCGTGCTTCACTTCCTCCTCGGCCAGTCTCTCGAAAATCTTCTTCGCGTCGTCGTCCTTCATGAGCTGGACGGCGAACCGGTAGAAATTCGCCCCGTTCTCCTCGACCCGGACGGCGAACTGAACGATATCCGTGGCGTCAAACATGCTTCCCATTGCAAACACCTCCTCGATTCTGTTTTTTTATTTTTTCACATCCACTTTTTCTTCCTGAAATACACGAACATCGACA
>CAZXMK010000083.1:0-4651 GCA_964641935.1 uncultured Syntrophaceae bacterium | reverse complement strand
CGTGGCGACAAACATGCTTCCCATTGCAAACACCTCATCGAATCTATTTTCGTTTCATTACATCCATTTTTTTCTTCTGAAATACACGAACATCGACAGGCCCATCGCCACGACCAACCCCCAGAAGAGATAAGGGTAGCCCCAGGCCCATTCGATCTCCGGGAAATGCTTGAAGTTCATGCCGTACACACCGGCCAGGAACGTCATGGGCATGAAGATGGTGGCGATGACGGCCAGCACCTTCATGATCTCGTTCATCCGGTTGTTGACGCTCGAGAGATAGATGTCGAGCATGCCCGAGAGCATGTCCCGGTCGTTGTCGATGGCGTCGTTGATCTGGATCACGTGATCGTACACGTCCCGGAGGTAGATTCCCGTGGACGGACGGACCAGGGACGACTCCAGCCGCTCCAGGCGGCTCAATACCTCCCGCAGGGGCCAGACGGATTTCCGGAGGAACATCCCCTCCCGCTTCAGGTGCAGAAGGGAGTGCAGCGTCGCTGGAACGGGACGCTCGAGGACCGCCTCCTCCACCTCCTCGATCTGCTCCCTCATCTTCTCCAGGATGGCGAAATAGCCGTCCACCACCTGATCCAGGATGGCGTAGGCCAGGTAGTCGGCACCGCGGCTGCAGATTCTGCCCTGGCAGGCGGCGATCCGGTCGCGGAGCGTGCCGAAACGGTTTCCCTCCCGTTCCTGCAGGGACAGGATCCAGTTGGATCCCAGGACGATGCTGATCTGCTCGGAAACCAGATCCCCGCCGGGCTTCTCGGCACTGATCAGGCCTTTCAGGACAACAAAGAGGTAGTCGTCCCCCTCGTCGATCTTGGGACGCTGCTCCGTGTTGAGGATGTCCTCCAGGATCAGGGGATGGAGACCGAAGACCTCCCCCAGGCGCTCCAGGATTTTCACATCGTGCAGACCCGCCACGTGGAACCAGACGACCCCTCCCTGATCCCGGGGCGGGCGGACGACCTGGCCGGCGGTGACGGCGTGCTCCTCGAAATGCTCCCCCTCGTACCGGATCAGGGTGATCCTCGGCTCCTCCACGCGGCGCTCACCGATGTGCACAAGCGTTCCGGGGGGAAGGCCGGACTTTGCCGACCGCTTGATCCTGCGTCTCGCCATGGTTTCCTCTGCCGGAGAGCCCCAATCCCGAATGGAGCGATTATCCTTAACCAAATCACCGGGCAAAAACAAACAAAAAAAGCTCCGGGGCGGCCGACCGGCCCCCGCGGCGGCGCCGCTCGGGCGTCTTTCCCGTTGACATCGCCGGTCTTTCTCCATACAGAGGAACGACTTCCAGAGAGGGTGGAAAACGAGCATGACGGAGACGAACCTGGAGATGCAGATCGACGCCGTGGCCGGGATGATCGCCCGGTCGTCCAATATCGTCGTCTTCACCGGCGCCGGGGCGAGCACCGAGTCCGGGATCCCCGATTTTCGGAGCCCCGGGGGGATCTGGACGAAGTTCGATCCCGAGGACTTCACCATCGACAAGTTCCTCTCCAGCCCGCAGACCCGCCGGAAGCAGTGGCGATTCCTCCTGGAGAGCGGTCTCTTCAGCGCCGCAGAGCCGAACCGGGCGCACCTGGCCGTGGCGGAGCTGGAGCGGATGGGCCGGCTGCGGGCCGTCATCACGCAAAACGTGGACAACCTGCACCAGAAGGCGGGAAACAACCCCGAGCGGGTCTACGAGCTTCACGGCAACATGGCCTGGGTGAAGTGCCTCGAGTGCAGTGAGCGCTACGCCCTGGAGTCGATCCTGTGGCAGTCCATGGGCGGTCCCGACGTGCCGGTATGCGAAAAGTGCCGCGGGATCCTGAAGCCCGACGTGATCTTCTTCGGCGAGATGCTCCCCCCCCGGGTCCTGAGGGACGCCACCGAACATGCCCGGAGCTGCGATCTCTTCATCGTCATCGGCTCCTCCCTGGTGGTCTACCCGGCGGCCTACATGCCCGCCTACGCCAAGGAGGCCGGCGCGAAGCTCGTCATCATCAACATGGCGCCCACCCCCTACGACATGGATGCGGACCTGGTCCTCCAGGCGGGTGCAGGGGACGCCATGGAAAAGATCCTGGCGGGCGTCCGGGCCAGGCTGTCCTGACATGTGCCTGATCCTCCTGGCCTGGCAGGCCCACCCCGAATATCCCCTGATCCTTGCGGCCAACCGGGACGAGTTCTACGACCGGCCGACGGCGGCGGCGGACTTCTGGGAAGAGCGGCCCGAAATCCTGGGCGGCCGGGACCTCCAGGATGGGGGGACCTGGCTGGGCGTGACCCGTCGGGGACGCTGGGCGGCCCTGACGAACTTCCGGGATCCGGCGGCCATCCGGCCGGGAAGGCCGTCCCGGGGATGGCTGGTCCGGGATTTCCTGGAGGGATCGGAATCCCCGCAAACCGCCGTTGATCGTCTTGCCCCCCGCGTAACGGAATACAATCCCTTCAACCTGTTCTTGGGCGATGGGGATACGCTTTTCTACCTCTCCAGCAGGGGGCCGTCGGGCCCCGTTCCACCGGGTGTCCACGGGCTCTCCAACGCCCTCCTGGACACGCCCTGGCCCAAGATCCGCCGAGGCCGGGAGGCCTTCCGACTGCTCCTGGAGGCGAATCCCGAACCGGACCCGGAGGCCCTCTTCCGGCTCCTGGCGGACACGGAGCGAGCCCCCGACGGGGACCTCCCCGAGACCGGGATCGGACTCGATTGGGAGCGGATCCTGTCGCCGCTGTTCATTGCGAGCCCGACCTACGGAACCCGCTCCTCGACCGTACTCATGACGGACCGCCGCGGCGGGATCACCTTCATCGAGCGGTCCTTCCAGGGCTCCCCCGATTCCGGGGCGACGGCCCGGTTCCAGTTTTCCAGGGAGGCGTCTCCATGAGCGGGCGAGAGTACCCCGATCGGCCCCGGGTCGGCGTGGGAGCCATCGTCATTCATGAAGGCAGGGTTCTCCTCGTCCAGCGGGGCATCGACCCCAGCCGCGGCCTCTGGGCCATCCCCGGCGGATCCCTGGAACTGGGCGAGACGATCCAGGCGGGGGCGGAGCGGGAGATCCTGGAGGAGACGGGAGTCGCGATCCGGGCGGGAGAACCGGTCTACACGTTTGATTTCTTCGAGCGCGATGCGGAGGGACGGATCCGTTTCCACTACGTCATCGTGGACGTCATCGGGGAGTACGTCTCCGGCCGGGTTCAGGGCGCCGACGACGCCGCGGACGCCCGCTGGCTGTCCCCGGAGGACCTGGCGGTCCTGCCCGTATCGCTAAACACCCTGCGGGTCCTGCGGAAGGTGGGTTTTCTCCCGTGACCGGGTCGGAATGCAGATGAAATGAATATGCGGGGGACATGCCAGGGACCCTTGCCGGGCACCCCCATCGAGGCATAAAGACGGATGGAACAGACAAGCGGAATGGAATTCTTTCTCTGCGTCCTCGGGATGGTCTTCATCGTCGAGGGCCTGCCCTATTTCGCCTTTCCGGCGCAGATCAAGCAGTACCTGGTGAAGCTCCTGGAAATCCCCGAGCGCACGCTTCGGTTCCTCGGCCTGGGGGCGATCGTCGTCGGGCTCCTCCTGGTCTATCTCGGCAGGCAATAGGATGGATCCGTCTGACTTCGACTATTTCCTGCCCCCGGATCGGATCGCCCAGGAGCCGGCGGTTGAGCGCGACCGTTCGCGCCTGCTGGTGGTCCGGCGGGACCGGGACGGGCTGGAGGAGCGATTTTTCGCAGACCTCCCGGAATTTCTGCAGCCGGGAGACGTTTTGGTCGTCAACGACTCGCGGGTTATCCCGGCACGGCTGAACGGGCGGAGGGAGACCGGTGGAGCCGTGGAGATCCTTCTTCTCCCGCTTGCGGCGGGAGCGGACCCGGAAGGGCGAACCTGGGACGCCCTCCTCCGGCCGGCCCGCCGACTCCGGCCGGGCGACCGGATTCTCCTCCCGGAGGGGGCCGGCGCGGAAATTGTCGAGCGCATCTCCGACAAGAAGTGGCAGGTCCGGTTTCACACGGGGGAGCCCTTCGACGCCTATCTCGACAGGATCGGACGGCCGCCCCTGCCGCCCTACATCCGCCGGGATCCAGGCGATCCGGGAACAGCGCGTGACCGGGAGCGCTACCAGACCGTGTACGCCCGTCTCCCCGGTTCCGTGGCGGCCCCCACGGCGGGCCTTCACTTCACCCCGGAGGTTTTTGCGGAACTGGAGAGAAGGAACATTCCCGTGGCGCGCCTGACCCTTCACGTGGGATACGGGACCTTCCAGCCGCTGCCGGAAGGTCGGCTGGAAAATGCCGGCCTGGACGCGGAGCATTACGAACTGACCCCGGATACGGCCCGCCTGATCAACGATGCCCGGCGCGTGGTGGCCGTCGGGACGACCTCCACCCGGGTCCTGGAGACCCTGGGAGACGAGAACGGGCAAGTGGCCGCCGGGGAGGGATACACGGACCTGTTCATCCACCCGGGGCACCGGTTCCGATGCACCGGGGCCATGGTGACGAACTTCCACCTCCCCCGGTCGTCCCTCTTCATCCTGGTCTGCGCCTTCGCCGGAACGGAGCGGATGAAGGAGGCCTACCGCCGGGCCGTGGAGGACGGATTCCGGTTCTACAGTTACGGGGATGCGATGCTGATCCTGTAAATACAGCCGGCTGT
>CAZXMK010000082.1:0-10352 GCA_964641935.1 uncultured Syntrophaceae bacterium | reverse complement strand
CCTACAACGGCGGCACGGCCCGCACGCTCACCGATTCCCTGCAGGCTTTTTCCCTCGCTTTTGCGAAATCGGACGGCTCCACCTGGAACACCTCCAGCAAGGCGGCCGACCTGGCTACGGTCTCGGTGAGCTCCACCATTACGGGTTCTCAGGGAGCGGCGGTGACCTATGCCGACAAAGTGGTTCCCCGCAACACGTACATGCCGGGAGGTAAGGCCTTCACCCCCGCGGGCATGACCTCCGGCGGCTTCAGTTGCTTCGTGGCCACCGTCGCCTACGGAAACGGCGACTATCCCTCCGTCAAGGTGCTCCGCCAGTTCCGCGACCTCGTGCTCATGAAGTTCTCCGCCGGGCGGGCCTTCGTCGCCTGGTACTATCGTGTCGGCCCCGGACTCGCCGATTCGTTCAAATCCAGCGATATCTCAAAAATGCTCGTGCGGATCGCCCTGCTGCCTTTCGTCGGCACGGCGTTCCTGATCCTTTATTTTCCCGCCGGGATTCCGCTTTTCCTGCTCATGGCCCTGATCCTGACGCGGCTGGCCGTAAAGACAAATGCCTTCCAGCGGGTTCTGCAGAAAAGGACCTTTCTGCGCGGCGTCCGGGGGCAGGAGGGAAGCGTCCTGATCGGGCTGATCGTCACCATGGTCGTCATGGCCATCATGGCGGGGGCCATGGTCTCCATGTACAGCGCCGCCAACGCCGCCTCGATTCCGGCCTACTTCTCCCAGCATGCATACTACCTGGCGGAATCGGGCAGGAACTACGCGGTGAAGACATTCCTGGCCAACAAGGATTCGGACACGAACTTCATCGGCGCCTTCTACACCGGAAGCACCGTGCGGACATACCCGGTAAGCAACGACAAATTCAACGTCCGAGTGAAATCCTATTATTACAACACGGGAGCCGGAGGCACAGGTACGACCCTGACCGTATCCGCATGGGGCGAGCTTCCGGATATCTGGAAGGGAACGATCCCCGGATCGGGAAGCCTGCAGGTTCCCACGGGAGCCTCCACGACGGCGATCGTGAACTATACGGCGGCATCCTACAACAGCTCGACCAAGCAGATCACCTTCACCATCCCCTCGACCGCGGTCGTCGCCAACGGACGGGTGCAGCCGGTTGTGCGCACCGGAGTTGCACAGACCGTCTATGCCAAGAACATCGGTGACCCGTTTGGTGATGGCCTCAGCATCAACGTCAACTACCTCGGCGTCGACGATGCCTTCATGCTTCCACCCGTGAATGGAACGATCTCCTTCGTTTCCGGGACCGAAGAATACTACATCATGTACGACAAGATAGAAAAAGTGGGTACTGTTGAGTATCTCAAGGGAATCCGCCATTTCCCGGGCAAGACACCAATTCCTTCGGCTGGTGTCGCCCTCGCGGCGGGCACCCCCCTTGTCGTGGGGCGCTACGCCCAGTTCGTTTCTACGGGAACCGTCGGCTCCGGCAGCGGTGCCGTTTCCCAGACGATCTACCACAACCAGCCCCTTGATGTGGTCAAGCTGTACAGCTTAGCCAGCGGGTCATTTACTCCCCTGCAGGCAATTTTAGGAAGTTATCAAACACAAGGAGACAAATCCACGAAGATCACTGGGACTACCCAGACTTATTCCTATATCGCCTCTGGGTCCGAAACCACCTATATGCAAGAAAGTTTTCAAGCGGTTCAATGGAGCACACCGAGTCCGTTGAAAACCCTCTGGGAGCAGTCGGATCATGTATTGAGCTACGACCTCCAGGCAAAGATCAAGTTCACCGAAACGGAAGACGACACCTCGACCAGCGGTGCGGCCAATCACCCGGGCAATTACATGCCGGGCATCGCCTTCCGCGTGAAGTGCAATGCTTCCAACACAGATTGCACCTACTATGGCGTTTCGCTGATGCGTGGTGTCCAAGGAAAACTACCCCATTCACATACCAATGAATGCGGTGATGAGGTCATTGATTACTACACAGAGGAAGACGACATCGCAGATAACATGTTTTCTCAGTTTGGAGACAATTCCGCTGCCCGTCCGCGCCCACTAGACATTAGTTGCTCGGGCTCTGACCGATTCATTCCAACCAATTGGAATAGCAACAATCCAATTCAATCATCATCCTGGGGCACCAGTGTAACTCTTTCGGGCGGGGCCCCCCTGGACGGCATTCCGTATGTCGTTTTCTGGCAGAAAGACTGGAGTGTTGAAAGTAGCGGCTGTGGGCTCTTGAGTGAAGATTATTCACCCTGGAGTTGGCTGGCCTTCATGCCTCTGATCGAGGCAAAAGTCACAAAGATCTATTACTATGCCACTTCAGGCTCACGGCCGGCCGGGTGGTACGAGGCAAAACTGACAGACGGAACTGCTCCGTTTACAGTCACCAGCTCTACAAAGGGACCATATACCGTCTGGAAGGTCAGAGACAAGTACGGCGTCCTGAAGACATCCACACAGGAAGGACGAACAATTCTTGGAATGCCTGGTTACGATCCCGGCACTAGCACAAACGTGCTAGTCCGCGACACATCATATCTACCCATGAACAAATGGGACAATACAACCGAAGCCGTTGTCGGTTTCATCCTGCCGAATGCGAAAGACGGAACTTACCCTAGCGGATTATCTGCATCAGAATATCAGTACCTGAAAGCAAGCAGGAATTACCGGATCTATCCGAAAGCATGGGTCACCCTGGTGGCAAGGATTGTGGAAATGGTCGGGGATTTTGACTGCAACTCGGGCAATGGGGAAGAGCGAGTCAACGCCGTAATGGCCTTTGTCTCCGACCCGGACGGCGTTGCCGGGACGTTTGGAGGGACAAAGGACACGTATCGAAAACCGTACACCCGGAATCCTGAATATCCAAGCACCGAAAACTATACCGTCCGCTGGCCCGACGTGGACGATTATTTCACCATGGCGGTCTGGGACCGGGGAAACTACACCAGTCAGTCTGTTCAACAGACGGCGACTAACTGCGGCTGGGGTACTGTCAATGTCAAACTGGTCGAAAAGGGCAAGGACAGTGACAACGAAAACGTAATTGCCTACACGGCTTTCCTGACAACGGTGCCGCCCTACTTCAACGACGCCCTCAACCACGCAGAGTTCGGATATCACACAGCAGGCATAAGCGCAAAATCAGGCTGTGTGTCGCCCCATTGTGAGACGGCTTATTTCGCCGACGGCTACTGGCAAGCCTACAAGGGAGGATTTAGCGGGCTTATACCGGGCATTCAGTCACAGTAAACAGGAAAGAGAGACGGCTTTCACAGCCCCCCTCCCGCCTGGAGGGGGGCTTTTTTGTATCCCGTTCCAATCCACTCGGAGACCTTCAGCGAAAAGATGTACACGAGAATGCCTGCCAGGATGTCAATGATGTAGTGCTGCTTGCAGGTCAGGGTTCCGGCAATGATCAGCACGCCCCAGGTCACGAACAGCCAGCGATGCTTCTTGTCCAGGCTGTAGTGGATCGCCAGGCAGCAGTTCGCCGTGTGGAGGCTGGGAAAGCAGTTATTCGGAGCATCGAACCAGATCCAGAACTGGTTGAACAGGCTCGTCAAGGGGTCGCTGAAGTAATAGAGGTCCCGCGGAAACGTGACCGGGAAGGACAGGAAAAAGACCAGGCAGGTCAGAAGCTGAACGTGGGTGATATGGAAGATCTCGTTTACCTCATGGTCTTCCCGAGACCGGGCGATGACAATGAAGGCATAGACCAGGTAGCTGACATAGACGGGAATCATGAAGGGAAGAAACGGAATTGCCTGGTCCAGTCCGGTCACCGGAAGCTGGATGGGCTCACGGACAGGGAAGCGGTTGGTCAGGACATAGGTGAGGATGTACGGCGTCCAGATCAGGTAATAGCTCAGGAAGTGCTTCTGCTTGCGGACGAAAAGACGCGGCATGGGACGGGATCCCGGGCTATGCGCCGGCCCCGCGGGCCTTCCTGCCGCGGAACCGATACACTGCATAAGCGATAAAGATCATAATCGACAGCCATTGGGACGCGGAAAAGATCCACCAGTACGACCGTTCGAGATCGTCCCGGATGAACTCGATGAGAAACCGGTACACGGCGTAATAAAGCACGTAATGAATAAAGACCTCCTTCCTGCCTCGCCGGAAGGCCCGCCAGGAGAGGATCGACAGGACAAACAGGAAGACAGCCTCGATGAACTGCGTCGGGATGACCGGCAGTGACTCGGTGGGGAAAAAATAACTCTGTGTCAGTCCCCGCCGCCAGTGTTCCCGGGCGACCGCCGAGCTTGAGGGAAAGCGGATTCCCAGCAGGTCCGACTGCACGCCGTAGCAGCAGCCGTTGAGGAAGCACCCCACCCGGTTGAATCCGACCACCAGGAAGAGAACGAATGTCTTGCCGTCCAGGTAGCGAACGAACTTCCCTTTCAGGTCGTTGATCGACATCAGGAAAACGCCAAGGGGATAGAAGAAGATCGCCCCGTAGAGCACCTTCGTCGAGCCGAGCGGGTTTGTGAGGAGAATCTTCGATATGGTCAGTCGGCTGCTGATGTGGGGGGGGATATTGTCGAAGAAATAATGAAAATAGGTCGCCCCCTGGATGCAGCAGGCCATGATGATGAAATAATAGAATGAGGATACCGTGAAGGTCCGGAACTTGGACGGGATGCCCTTTTCCTTCCACAGCGGCTCTTCCGAAAGGACAAAGGCGACCCAGCCGACCAGGATGCCCGCCAGCAGCGCGAGATAATAGGAGGAGTAGGAGGAACCGGCGATGTAAGTCCTGGGGAACATATTTACCTCTCCTGATTCGGGGCCCCTTTACCCCGTGAATAATATTTGGAAGAACGGCTCGTTGATGTTGAATCCGGCAACCCTTGCCGGTTCTCGATGAAGGTCGGATGGTCACCGGGCCGGAGAGGCCATCGAACCACTCAGCGCATGCACGCCGGCTGTTCTCGAAATATTCTCTTTGATACCCGGCATGTCTTTCCGACAGGACCAACATCGTTGACCGGAATGGACCTCGCTTTACCGGGTCAGGTGACCGGCCACCGTGTTTTTGTCTATGGTCAGGACTGGTTTTCCTTCCTCGTCTTTCGTGATTCCTTCGGCCTGATAGGGATCGAACTCAAAGCCGGCGATGATCCGCCCGAACACTTCCCGCAGGGCCCGTGCACCGATGCGCAGGTCATCCAGGGCGTGGGTGGCGATCAGGTCAAGGGCATCGTCGGTAATCCGCAGGTCTATACCCATCGAACCGAAATACTCCCGGGCATATTGAAACGGGGAATCATCGGCCTGCAGCATGATCTGCTTCAAGTCGCGCTTGCCGAGGTTGTCCAGGACGGCGATGGTGCTGAAGCGGGAGATAAACTGCGGATACATCCCGTACGTGAACAGGTCGGAAAGCTTCAGGGAGTCCTTCAGGGTAAAGCTGACTTTGTAGCGGATGCCCCGGGTCCCAAGCTGCGCGGTCTCCTTGAACACCCGATCGTCGCCGTGCCTGGCAATCAGGTCGTATACCTGGTCGTAGAGCTCCTCGAACGCACCGCCGCAGATGAAGAGCATCCTGGAAGTATCGATGGGCAGCTTGAGCTTGCGCTTGCCGTCTTCATCATACAGTCCCGTTTCCAGGAGAATCGTCTCCCCCTCGAGGAGGGTCAGAAGGGACTGCTGGATGCTGATTCCCGTCGGATTGACCTTCCCCGATATCTTGGAGGATATCTTGTCGATCTCGTCGATGCAGACCGTGGCGTTTTCAATGTATTCCTTCATCTCCTCCGCCGTGGCCTTGAAACCCGTCGCAGCCATCACCTCGTTTTCGAGGTTCTTGAACAGGCGGATGGTGTTGATCGCCCCTTCCTGATCCAACAGCATGTTGGCGTTGGTAATGGTCATGATCTTGAACGGATCCAGTCCTTCATGGTCGTTGTAAAACTGCTGAATCGACTTCATGATGGTCGTCTTCCCGGTGCCGCTGTTGCCGATCATCAGCACGCTTCCCGACCGGAGCCCTTCGATGTGCTTGTAGACCGCCACGGAGACCTTCCGGAGCACGTCTTCCTGACCCAGTACCTTGCCGGACAGATATTGAAAAATATCAAGAGGTAGATATGCTTTTTTCATAAACGTTCATCCGTGCCGATCTTGAAGAAATGGGTTTATCTTTTGGATGAAAACCATAAGCGAATCCATCCGATATGTCAATTATCGCAAACCGGTTAACTTATAAATTTATGGAATCTTGCCGGCCTTCTTGCGGATCAGGGCAACGATTTTATCAACAATCGCCTTGCCTTCCTGTGTCTTCTGATAAACTTCAGCAAGCTTTTCCGCCTCCAGAGCAATTCTCCCGGTTATTCGCCGGACCTCACCCAGAACAAACCGCCTCTTGATTTCCAGGCTGTCGGCCATGCACTCCCAATGACGAACCTGAAGCCAGTCCGGTCTGCTTTCTCCTCCGATCTTCATGGCATACTTCTCTGCCAGGTCCGGATAGACCCGCGTAGAAAGCAGGTCATAAAACGGAGCCAGTTGCGGCCCTTTTTCCAGGTGAAGGATGGCCAGATTCTTGGCATGAGCGTCGGTGTTTCCGATGACGGTGTTAAAAACGATCCATGACAGCAGGGCCTTCATGTCGGCCGCCGGTTGAATGCTCCTCGCCCGAACCAGGGAAAAACACTCCTCCAGGGACGGGCCGCCTTCCGCTTCGTATTTCTGGTCTGGAAGATAACCAAGTGCCTGGCAGAAATCCTCCTGGTGCAATCTTGTTACGGTACCGTCCGGCTCTTTGATCCGGTCGTAACGATCGACAACCAGAAGAATGTCCTCTTCCTGACGGATCGAGACAGCGGGAACCGGCAAGCCGATTTTTGCAGCAAGGGTCATGCAAAACGCTTCATTTTCGACGGTGCTTTCCAATCCGGGGATCGGCGGCTTCAGGATGTGCGTGCTGGGGCTGCTTCCCGTGGCAATCGATATCCTGTTCCCGCTTATGTAAACAGGAAGCTTGCTCTGCGCGCCCGCGAGGGAAAGACGAATTCCCTTTTCGCCCGCCAACAGAGGTTTCCGGGGCAGTTCCTGGATGATCAGATGCAACGCTCTGCTATCCAGATCCTCATACCCGGGAGCATCCGGAGGTTTTTCGCCTGAAGGCACGAGGGAAACGGCCCCGGCACACTCCCCTCCGATTCTCTCCAAAAGACTGTAATCATTTGCCTCAGAAATACCAAACCGGCGGGCAATCAGCCTGCGAATCTCTCCCTCCGGAAGGAGATTTGCGAAGAACGGCCTGCTCGTGTCATCGGCATAGATTTCGGTTCTAAGCGGCATGGACAGCGATATCGGAATTGCGAGGGGATCCCTGACCCAATCGTCTGCATACATGAACGCGAACCTGCGGTTCCCGTCGAGCCAGAGCCGGCCGATCAGACGATTCCGGAAATAGACATCCAAGCCGGGTTCCCGTTCAGGCATTGGTCCGTATCCTGTCCGTCAGATGGATCTCGATGCCGAGGCAATAGAGCACCTGGAGGACCTTTCCAAGCTGCACGGTTGTCTTTCCGTTTTCAAGGTTCGAAAGAAACCGGTAATTTACGTTACAAAGACCCGCGGCATCAGCGAGAGTCAAGCCATCGGCCTTTCTTTTTTTCCGTATGGCCGCCCCGATATCGGCGGTGGAGGAGACAACGGTCTTCATAAAAAACACCCCGTGCATTATTCCCGCTCGGGAATAATGCACGGGGTAAAGGGAGCCGTCAAGATAATAATTCCCGTACGGGAATATTTTTTAATCTCCACCTGAAATGACGCAGAATATTCCCGATCGGGCATAATTCTCTTGAATAGACATAATACGACGCCCCTGAGGTCGTGCTTGAGGTGAAACGAAAAGGGTGAGCGCCTGCCCCTGCATTGCTTGGCACAGGTTTGAAGAGGAAAGGTCTTTGAAACCAAGGGAAAGAAGCGTTCGACGCGGACAGTTGTTCCGGACTTGACAGGAGGCCACATAAGAAACGGGGGCCGATTTGAAATCAGCCCCCGTTTCCTCTCCAGTATCCATGGTGCCGAAGGCGGGATTTGAACCCGCACGGGCGTGGCCCACTACCCCCTCAAGATAGCGTGTCTACCAGGTTCCACCACTTCGGCATGATTCGCATTTTCGCTTCTTCTCCGGGCTGTTATCCCGCCCGGTGCCTTTGCTTGACAGGGTCGCAACACTACAGGCTCCGCCGGTTTTTGTCAACCCGAAAACCGGTTCGCGCACACGCGGATCGGCTACTTCGCGGCCGGTGCCGACGCGGGTGGAGCCGCCGGGGCCGCGGGTGCCTGCGCTCCCTGTGTCGCGGGCGGCGCCGGAAGCGCCGGTGCCGGCTGGGCCTTCTCCGCGGCCGGACGGGCGCCCTTCACGACGGAAGTGGCCCCCTGAAAAGCCGGATGGGAAAGCACAAGGGACGTCAGCATGAAGATGACGGCCACGGCAGTGGTCATCTTGCTCAGGAACGTCCCCGGCCCGCTGCTTCCGAAAACGGTCTGGCTGGACCCCCCGAAGGCGGCTCCCATGTTGGCCCCCTTCCCCGCCTGGAGAAGCACGACGGCGATGAGAACGAAGCACATCAAGATGTGAATGATGCTGATCAAGGTCTGCACGGAAGAAAACTCCTTTTATCCTTTTTGATAACGCACGATCCGCGAGAAGGAATCGATATTCAGGCTCGCCCCCCCGACGAGGGCTCCGTTGATCTGCCTGCTTTCCATCAGCCGGTCGATGTTCTCCGGCGTGACGCTCCCGCCATAGAGAATCCGGAGACCGGCGGATTTCTCCTCGCCAAAGAGCGCCGCAACACGGCATCGAATGAAGGCGTGAACCTCCTCCGCCTGCTCCGGCGTGGCCGTCCGCCCGGTTCCGATGGCCCAGACGGGCTCATAGGCGACAACGCAACGGCCTATATCACCGGCATCCAAATTCTTCAACCCCGCATTTATCTGCTCCACAATGACGGGGAACGCGTTCCCCGCCTCCCGCTGGGCCAGGGTCTCGCCGACGCACAGGATGGGGGTCAGTCCCGCCTTCAGGACTGCGATCAGTTTCCGGTTGATCCACGCATCCTCTTCGCCGAAGAGCTTCCTCCGCTCCGAGTGGCCCACGATGACCCATCGGCAGCCTGCATCGGCCAGCATCGCGGCGGACACCTCCCCCGTGAAGGCCCCCTTCGGTTCATCATGGACGTTTTGGGCGCCCAGGCCGATGGGGGAGCCCTCCAGTTCCCTGGAAACGGGCCAGAGGGCTGTGAACGGTGGCGCAATGACGATATCCCGGTCCATCGGCTCCGGGAACCGCTCCCGGAGCCGCCGGGCATACTCCACCGCCTCGCCCACGGTCATGTGCATCTTCCAGTTCCCGGCGATCAGCGGTCTCGGCATCACGTTCCCTTACATTTTCCTGCCGATGTAGATGGCCAGGTCTCTCATGCGGCAGGCATAGCCGCTTTCGTTGTCATACCAGGAGAAGACCTTCACGAAGTTCCCGTCGACGACGTTCGTCAGCGGGGCATCCACGATGGACGAGTAGGGACTGCTGGTGAAGTCCACGGAGACAAGCTCCTCTTCGCAATAGAGCAGGATCCCCTTCAGGGGGCCCTCGGCGGCCTCCTTCAGGGCCCCGTTCACCTCGTTGACCGTGACGTTCCGTCCCAGCTCCGCCACGAAGTCCACCACCGAGACGTTCGGGGTTGGCACGCGCATGGCCAGACCGTCCATCTTGCCTTTCAGGTCCGGGATCACCTCGGTGACCGCCTTGGCGGCGCCGGTCGTCGTGGGCACGATGGACAGGGCGGCCGCCCTGGCCCGCCGCAGGTCCTTGTGGGATCCGTCCAGCAGGCGCTGGTCCATGGTATAGGCATGGACCGTTGTCATGAGTCCCCGTTTGATCTTGAACCGGTCGTGGAGGACCTTCACCACGGGGGCCAGGCAGTTGGTCGTGCAGGAGGCGTTGGAAATGATGTGGTGCTTCGCCGGGTCGTAGGAGGCCTCGTTGACGCCCATGACGAAGGTCCCGTCGATCCCTTTGCCCGGAACGGCCAGGATGACCTTTTTCGCACCCGCGGCGATATGCCCGGAGACCTCGTCCTTCTTGCGGAACTTGCCCGTCGACTCGAGAACGATGTCCACACCGAGTTCTTTCCAGGGGAGATCCGCCAGAGAAGAAGTCACATTGGTGACGACAATCTTCCGGCCGTTGATCACCAGGTCTTTTCCATCCACGACAACATCCGCGGTAAACCTGCCGTGGACCGAATCGTACTTCAGGAGATGCGCCAGGTTTTCCGGCTTGGCCCGGGAATTGATCGCTACGATTTCAATGTCTTTTTCATACCC
>CAZXMK010000081.1:0-10460 GCA_964641935.1 uncultured Syntrophaceae bacterium | reverse complement strand
TTCATCTACCTGAACCCGGTCGGCGAAAAGATGACGGGCTATTCCCTGGAGGAGGTCCGGGGAAAGAGCTTCTGGGAAGTGACGCACCCCGACGACGCCGCCTGGATCAAGCCGCGCGGGCTGGCGAGGCTTCACGGCGAGGCGGTTCCCCCGACGCGTGAATTCAGGATCATCAAGAAAAGCGGAGAGGTGATGTGGGTCAATGTCTTCTGGCTGATCACCCCGTGGCGCGGGAAGAACACCATCGTGATGGCCTGTGTCGATGTCACGGAGAACAAGCGTTTGACCGGGGAACTGCAGGCGTCGCGAAGCGAGCTGGAACGGCGTGTGAGGGAGAGGACGGAGGAGCTGAACCGGAAGAACAAGGAGCTGATGCTCCTCAATCAGAACCTCGGCAACATCCTCGGGAACATCTCCGATGGCGTGGCTACCGTGAACCAGGACGGCGACGTTCTCCTGCTGAACGCATTCCTCGACCGAGCCTCGGGTCCTGCCGCCGAAGTGATCAAGCGGCGGCTTTCGCACATGATCCTGAAGGAGGGAGACAGCATCCTGAACGGGATGCTCCGGGAAAAGAAGTCTTTCAGCGACGAGGAGATCATCTTCCCGATGTCGGAAGGCTCCCTGAACCTGCTGGTTTCCGGCACCCCGATCCTGGACGAGGACGGTACGGTCCAGAGCGGCGTCATCGTTCTCCGGCCGATGAAGGACGTGCACAGGCTGGTCCAGCGATTCAGCGGCTACCGGGCGACGTTCTGTTTCGAAGACATCATCACCAGGGACCCGATCATGCTGACCCTGATCGAGAATGCGAAGAACACCGCCCTGAGCGACAGCAGCGTTGTGATCGAAGGCGCGAGCGGCACGGGAAAGGAGCTCTTCGCACAGGCCATCCACAACTACGGGCCCAGGAGCCGGGGGCCATTCATCGCCGTGAACTGCGGGGCCATTCCGAGGGAACTGATCGCCAGCGAGCTGTTCGGATACGCCGAGGGCGCCTTCACCGGGGCCAAGAAAAGCGGTAATCCCGGCAAGTTCGAGCTGGCCTCGGGAGGAACCCTGTTCCTGGACGAAATCGGCGACATGTCCCTCGATCAGCAGGTCGCTCTCCTCCGGGTCATCCAGGAGAAGAGACTGACCCGCATCGGCGGGCACGACACCATTCCCGTCGACGTCCGCATCATCTGCGCGACCAACAGGGACCTCTACAGCGAGATGAGAGCCGGAAGCTTCCGGAGCGACCTGTACTACCGCCTGAATGTCATCAACATCAAGATCCCGCCGCTCAAGGAGCGGCGCGGGGACATCTTGCTTCTCTTCCACCACTTTATGAAAACGGCGGAAAAAAAGGCGAACCGGAAGAGCAGCAGGATCGGTTCCGACGTCGAGAAGCATCTGGTCCGTTACGGATGGCCCGGAAACGTCCGGGAACTGCAGAACGTGGTCGAGCGCATGGTGAACGGAACATCGGGCAGTTCCCTGGAGATGGAGCACCTGCCGCAGGATATCCGGATGGCCGACTCTTCCTCTGCGTCGTTCCCCGGTGCGGGACTGGACACAGCCGGTCCAACGGACCTGATCGACGTCGAGGCGGCCCGCACGCGTTTCCGCCGGAACTCGGGTGATGCCGAGAAGAGGCAGATCATGGGGCTCCTGGAGATCCATCACGGCAATATCAGCCGCGCCGCGCGGGAAATCGGGATATCCCGGGCCACCCTCTATAAAAAGATCAGGCGCTACAACTCGGGAAAGTCATGAAAGCGCCATCCGGCCGGAAATTGTTCATATAGTGTCCATATACTGTTCACAAGTTGCCGCTGTGTTTACATAACGGCAACACCCCGTTTTGTCTCCACATTAATAATTCCCTTCGAATATAAAGAGTTGTGCAAATCAATGGACGTCCGGGACGATGGCACATCCCTTGCCATTGGGTGTGCAGTCGCTCGGTTGAAGTTTTCCCGAAAGGGGCATCGTGCAAGGATGCCGTGAATGGGAAAGCGTGTCCTCGGCCGCATGCGGGACAGGAGCAGGGTGCGTGTGAACGTTTCCTGATCGTGAAAGAACGGGTGTCCCATGAGTTGCGGAAAGGAGATTCGGATGGAAAAATACATGGATGCGGATAAAAGAATGACTGCGGCCGAGGCTGTCGGGCGGTTTGTCAACGACGGAGAATCCTTCGTCTTTGCAAATTGTCTCTATTCCATGCCGCTGGCGCTGACCCACGAGCTGATCCGGCAGCGGAAAAAGAACCTGATGGCATTCCAGCAGGGCGGCATCGAGGAAATCGATCAGCTCATCCTGAGCAAAGTGATCGATCGCGTCGTCATGGCCTACAATTTCAGGGCCGGCGGTCCCAGGATCGTCACCCCGCTCGATCGGGCCATCAAGGAGGGGCAGATCGTTGTTGAAGAAATGACGAATCACACCCTGCTGTCCATGATGAAGGCCGGGGCCATGGGGTATCCTTTCCTTCCCGTTCTGCCGGGCATCAAGGTCACGGACGTGGTGCAGCAAAGAGGCTTTCTGGGCGACCAGCGTTTTGCCGGGATCAAGGACCCCTTCACAGGCAGGGACATGCTGGTCGTCAAGGGGTACAATCCGGATTTTGCCCTGATGCATGTGCAGCGGGCCGACAAGGCGGGAAACGGGCAGCTCTGGGGGGCCATGATCAACAGCAAGTGGGCGGCCCTGGCGGCAAAAAAGGTGATCCTTTCGTGCGAGGAGATCGTCGATACGGACGTGATCATGTCTTCCCCCCACCTGACCATTGTCCCGTCGCACAAGGTCTGTGCCGTCGTCCATTGCCCCTGGGGCGCGCATCCCTCCGAGGTGCTGGGGCATTACGACTACGATTTCCCGTTCCGGGCTCTCTTCTTCGGATCCTGCGCAAACCCGGATGCGGCAACGATGTGGTTCGACGAATGGGTTCACGGCGTGGCGGACCGGCAGGAATACATCGTAAACTATGTCCGGCGGTTCGGCAGGGACACCCTCGAAGCCTTCCGGGCCAGGCCGTTCAAGAGCGTTCCCGCCGATTACGGTTCAACGTTTTCCCTCGAGTGGGACGAGCAGGGATACTCGAAGAGCATGGGCATGAACATGCAGGAATTCGTCGCCATGCTGGACGGGAAAGGAGCTTTGATCGATGGCAACTAAATATACGATTCAGGAACTGATCGTCTCCCGGGCGGCCAGGGAATTGAAGGACAGGGAGTTCGTCGTCATCGGCCAGGGAATCGCCATGGCCGCGGGAGTCCTGGCGCGGAAGACCCATGCCCCCAACGCGGTGATCCTCACCGAGGCGGGTCTCCTGGGGATCGACCCGTTCAAGGTGCCGCTGCACATCGCAGATCCCACCTGCACCCGCGGATTCACATATTCCTGCGACATGATCGACATCTTCACCACGGTTCTGAACCAGGGCTACGTGGATGTAACGTTTCTCGGAGTCGGCCAGATCGACCGATACGGCAACATGAACAGCAGCTACCTGGGCGAGCCGGGAAACTACGCCACCCGCATGACCGGCGCCGGGGGCGCCCCCGAGTTCATCGGCTACGCCGGCCGGGCCATCCTAACCATGAGCGGCGGCACCTTCGTGGAAAAGCTGGACTACTTCACGTCGCCCGGGTATCTGGATGGCGGCGATTCCCGCTACGCGGCGGGTATGCCCGAAGGATCCGGGCCGAGCGTGCTCATCACGACCAGGGGCGTCTTCAAGTTCGACAAGGTCACGAAGGAAATGTACCTTGCAGGGCTCCACCCCGGGGTGACCGTGGATGAAATCCGGGCGGAAGTGCCCTGGGACCTGAAGATCGCCGACCGGCTGGAAACGACGCCGGTGCCCACGGAAGAGGAGATCGCCATACTCCGCAATTTCGCACCGGACATCACCATGGGAAGGAAGCTGCAGCTCGAGGTCGTGATGAAGCAGGTTTTCAATCTCCTTTCAAAAGGAAACTGATTTCCCAGCTGAGGTGAGATGATGAAGAATACTTATAAAATCATTGACGCGCTTTGTTATGTTCCCACGGAAGAGGTCGTCGTGGACCTTCCCGTCTCCCTGCCGCCCCAGATGGCTCCCTATCTTAGAGATGTTTTCGGGCCGAGGGTCGCCCCGCTGATGGGAATAACCGCTGAAGAATTCTACCAGATGAAGATAAGTCTGAAAGAGGATGAACTGAGAGAGGCCCTGGCGCCCAGGATGAAGTTCATGTCCATGAAGGTGGGAGAATTCGTCAAGCAGCTCGATGAGATGGGGGTGGAAAAAGCCGTCATCTTCAACCTGGATGAAGAAACTCCCAGCGGGCTGAAAGGATTGCCCAACGATTACTATGCCGATATCGTCAAACAATACCCGGACAAGTTTATCGGTGTCGCCGGAATCGATCCCCTGAAGGGGATGGCGGCCGTGCGGGAGATCCGGCGAAGCTACGACCTGGGCCTTCGGGGGATCGGGGTCCGGCCCTTCATGTTCGGGATTCCGCCCCATCATGCGAAGATGTATCCCCTGTACGCCACCTGCGTCGAGCTCGACATCCCCATCTGGTTCCACATGGGTATCAATTACTCCACCAACAACATGGAAGTGGAGAGGCCGATTTATCTGGACATCGTGGCGCAGGATTTCCCCGAGCTGAAAATCATCGCCGGGCACGGCGGCTGGCCCTGGGTCCCGGAGATGATGGCCGTGGCCCGGCGTAACGCAAACGTCTATCTCGATATCGCCTCCATCGATCCCAAGTATCTCGGGATGCCCGGGTCCGGATGGGAAACCCTGATGCTGCTCGGCAACTCCGTCCTGCAGGACAGGATTCTCTTCGCCTCGACCTGGCTGTTCATGGGGAGGACGATCAAACAGCTGGCCGACGGGGTCATGGAACTGCCCCTGAAGGACTCGGTCAAGCACAAGTGGCTGTACGGCAATGCCGCCCGCCTGTTCGGATTGTCTTCCTGAACCGGTGCTTCGCGAAGCAGGAACCGCCGGCGGGCCTCTCGTGCCTCCGCCGCCCGGGCCCTCGGGATGTGACCGGACGGAATGGAAGGAACGTATGCTGTTGATATAAACCTTCACGGGGAGGAACCGAATGATGAAGGAGAAGCTGATGACCGCGGCCGAAGCGGCCCGGATGGTGAAAGACGGGATGCACCTCGGCGTCGGTGCCGGGATGGCGATGAATCCCATGCCGGTGATCCGGGAGATCGTCCGGAACGGCATCCGCGGGCTCACCCTGACGCCCGTCCTGACCGGGGGGTACGTGACGGATCTCCTCATCGGTGCCGGGGCCGTGGAGACGATCCAGTTTCCCCAGATCGTCCTCGACGAGTTCGGGCTGGCCCCCCATTTCCGCAAATGGGCGGAAACCGGACGGCTCAAGCTCCTGGAGACCATGTGACCGGCCCTGCTCCTGGGGCTCCAGGCTGGAGCCCATCAACTGCCGTTCATTCCGGTCATCGGCTTCCTTGGCACGGACTACATGAACGTCCGCGACGATTTCAGGATTGTGAAGGACCCCTATTCCGGGGAAGACTATGTTGCGGTTCCGCCCATCGTCCCGGATGTGGCGGTCATCCACGGCGTCAAGGGGGACCGGTTCGGCGGCGTCACCGTCCTGGGCGCCCGGAACGATCGCCTGCTGGCCACGGCGGCCCGGAAGACCATCGCCGTCGTCGAGGAACTCGTCGAGCCGGATGAGGTCCTGCCGGGCCTCCAGGAGGTCTACGTGGCGCCCGTGCACGTCGATGCCGTCGTCGTGGCGCCCGGCGGGGCCCACCCCACGGAATGCCCGGGCCGCTACGCAATCGACGCCGGCCACATCATGACCTACCTCGCCGCCGCGAAGGACGAGGCCTCTTTTCGGAATTACCTGGAGACCTACATCACGGGCCCGGCGGATCACGACGCCTACCTGGAGCGGGTCGGCTTCAGGTCGCCGGCGCAGGCGTAGAACCGGTCGTTCCGTTCGACCGAATGTAACCGTGCAGAGAGGACAATCATGGGAAACAGCCAGACGGAATCCTACGAGAAGATGATCTGTGCCATCTCCCGGCTCCTGAGGGACGGCGAGATGGCGGTGACGGGGACGCTGTCGCCGCTCCCGGCGGCGGGCTGCCTCCTGGCCCGGCACACCCACGCCCCGAACCTGCAGCCCATGCTTTACGGAGACCCGGAGAACCGTCTCAGCGAGGGGCTCCACGAGTTCTTCGGGGTTGCCCAGAAAGGGAAGGTGGACGTCTTCTTCCTCTCGGGGATTCAGATCGACCGGCAGGGGAGCATCAACCTGTCGGTCATCGGGGATTACGACCGGCCCAAACTGCGGCTGCCGGGCGGCGCCGGGTCGGCCATGCTCTATTCCATGAGCCGGCGGACCATTCTCTTCACCATGACGCATACGAAGAAGCTCTTTGTGCCGAAGGTGGACTTCGTCAACGCCACGGCCTTCGACGGCGAGATCAAGACCCCCTGGCGGCGCGGCGGCCTGTCGCACGTCGTCACGCCCTTGTGCGTCATGAAATTCGACGAAGAGAGGAAGCGGGTTGTTCTGGACGCGCTCCTTCCCGGCGCGACGCTCGAAGAGGTCGTGGAAAACACGGGCTTCGATCTTGACGTTGCGGGCAGGGAGATCCCGGTCATGGAGCCGATGACGGAGGAGGAGCGGATCGCCCTGCACGGGCCGGTCCTGGAGAAGATGAGGACGGTCTACCCCCTGGTGTGCCGGATGATCTGGGGATAGGGAACACGGAAACGCCCTGGGAATGAGAGGGGAGCATCATCCCGTTTCAGCGGGAGAAGCGAACGGCGAAGGGAAACGGCTTTACAACCCGTTCCATCCATAATAGAAAGCCCCGTCGCAGTGAGATCGGCCCCGGGGAGAAATCGAAAGAACCGGACATGCAGCACAAAGCAAAAGGAGGGCTCATATGGCGACAACGCGTGACTGGGGGAAATCCGTGCGGCGGATGGAGCAGCTGCTTCGCCTGAAAACGTTCCCCGTGGCATTCAAACTCCTGGAGAACCGGGCCGATCTGGAAAAGATCCCGTACATGCGCCGGCTGGGCCACAAATCGACTCTCTGCCAGCTCATCAACCTGGTGCGGAGCTTCGACTGGACCGTCGGGGCCGACGACACGGACATGGTGGGCCCGATGTGCACGTCCATCGTCGGCCTGACGGACATGCCGGAATTCCTCCGGGACGGGACGTTCCGGAGCATCATCTGGACGAAAACAAGGCGCGACGGGGAAACGTACGAAAACGCCGTTCCCCGGATTCCACCCGGTAAGTACCAGGCCATTGCCATGGCGCCCCTGGCCTACAACCCCTTCGATCCGGACATGATCCTCATCTATGCCAATCCGGCCCAGATGATCCTCCTGATCAACGCACTTCAGTTCGAAGACTACCGTGTGATGGAGTTCTTCTGCGTGGGCGAGTCTTCCTGCTCCGACGCCATCGCCCGCTGCCATCTCACCGGCAGGCCTTCCCTCACCATTCCCTGCTTCGGGGAGCGCCGTTACGGCCACGCCCAGGACGACGAACTGGTCATGGCTCTCCCGCCGGGGATGCTGGACAAGGCGGTCTCCGGGCTGGAGACCCTCTACAAGCGCGGCATCCGCTATCCCATCAGCATGTCCGGCGCGGAGCTGGACCTGGCGCAGGCGCTCCCCGGCGCGTACGCGACCGGGCCGGCCATGATCGAGGGGATCCGGAACAACACGGCCCTCATGCTGGGTGTCACGGGAAGCATCGCCACGGGCAAATCGACGGTGTCACGCATGCTGGAGGAGATGGGGTCGCCCCTGATCGATTTCGACGTCCTGGCCCGGATCGTGGTCGAGCCGGGGCAGCCCGCCCTGAAGGACATCGCCGCCTATTTCGGCAGCCAGGTCCTCCAGGACGACGGCTCCCTGGACCGCAAGAAACTGTCCGAGATCATCTTCACCGACATGGAGAAGCGAAAAAAGCTCGAGGGTTTCATTCACCCGCGGATCGGCGAGGCCTTCCTGAAACAGGTTCAGGAGCACACGCGGAAGAATCCCGACGCGATCATCCAGGTGGCGGTGCCCCTTCTTATCGAGACCAACATGAATTTCATGTTCGACAAGCTCCTTCTGGTCTACACGCCCCCGGAGGAGCAGGCGAGGCGGCTGATGGAGCGCGACGGCGTCAACCGGGAGATGGCCGCGGCCATGGTGGGCTCCCAGATGTCCGTCGAGGAAAAGAAGGGCTACGTGGACTTCGTGATCGACAACTCCGGCACACCGGAAGAGACGAGGAAACAGGTGGAGGCTCTCTGGACGACCCTGCAGGGGCTCCAGCGGGAGAAGACTCAGCGGATCAAAGAACGAAAGGATCCCTCATGACCGTAGCTTTCATGCGCAACAAGATGGTGGAGGTGGAGCCTCTGCCGACGGGAAACCTGGCCGTCCACTGGCGGCTCTCGGACGACCTGGTCGACGTGGACATGTCCCTCACGTTTCAGTTGCCGGACCTTGAGATCGTCGATGCAAAGGCGAACATCCGCCGCTCGCCCCACCGGGATGGGGTCCGGGCAGAGGAGGCCGTCCGCAAAATGGTTGGGGTGCGGGTAGGGGGAGGCCTGCGCAAGATCGTCAGGGGACTGATGGGCGGGGACACCGGCAACATCGACCTCACCGAAGGGGTCCTCGAATGCTGCAACGCCGTCATCCTCAACTTCACCCTGCCGGGCATCCAGGAATTCGAGAAATACACGTACACCACCGAGGAGGAGCGCCTCGCCCCCGTCCGCGCCATGCTGCAGGCCAACCCCCGCCTGTACCGGAGCTGCGTGGCCTTTGCCGAGGACAGCCCGCTCGTCCGGGGGCTCGACCTGAAAGGAGGCGTCTCATGATCACCTTCAGCCGGAGCCAGCTCATCGGAATGGAGTTCCTGGACGAGGAAACCGTTCGCGTTCACGGCACCCAGGAGGATCATATCTACGCCATGGAGATCGAGATGGACGTCCGCATTGCCGATGGCGTGATTCTGGCCGTCAAGGGCTGGATGAAGCGCTACACGACGCCCGTCTGCCCCCAGGCCGTGGACCGGCTTCAGTCGGCTGTGGGGATGTCGCTGCGCGCCGAGGGGTGGATGCAGGCGGTCATGCGGGACATCGGGCGCAACGGCTGCGAGCATTTCGCGGAGATCATCACGGAATGCGGACGGTGCCTCGATCAGGCGCGCATGGCGAGAGCCCTGGCGGCCGGACTGAAGAGCGATCCCGGGGCCGACCTTGGAGCCCTGGCGGCTGCGTGGCTGGCCGACCATCCGGAGGCACCGGGGGCTCCGCTGGCCCTGTGAGAACCCGGGGGGGAGGATCGGTCCATTCGTTCTCCCTGTCCCTCGAACGTGATGAAACGATCCGGGCGGCATGACGCCGACCCTGTAGAAAGCGATATTCCATGATCATCGATCTGCACGTCCATACGAAACCGCTGTCCCCCTGCAGCCATATCGATCCCCTGGAAATGGTCGCCGAGGCGAAGCGCCGGGGCCTCGACGGTGTCTGCCTGACGGAGCACCATGCCCTCTGGGGACGCGGGGAACTGGACGAGCTGGCACGGCAATCGGGGATCGCGATCTTTTCCGGAAACGAAATCACCACCGACCAGGGGGACATCCTGGTCTTCCAGTATTCCGTCCCCGTTCCCGACATCGTTCCCATCGCGGACCTGCGCCGGGAGGTCCTGGCGGCGGGCGGCTTCATGATCGCCGCCCACCCGTTCCGGGGCTTCAAGGTGTTCGGCTTCGGCCAGCTCCGGATGACGCCGGAGCAGGCAGCGAAGCGGAGGCTGTTTCAGCTTGTGGATGCGATCGAGGTCTGCAACGGAAAGCTCACCGAGGAAGAAAACTCAATGGCCCTGGATGTTTCGAAGATCCTGGGGATGGCCGGCACCGGGGGCAGCGACGCCCACCAGGTCGACGAGATCGGGAAACGGGCGACCGTCTTTGAGCGGGAGATCCGGAACGAACGGGAACTGGTGGAGGAGATCCGGGCCGGTCGCTACACCGTCGGCATGGCGCCGGGGATTCCTTGAGTCCTGCAGAGCCTGGGACAGAGGCAGGCCGCCTGGAACGGGCATCCGAAGGGCCTGTTGTTCGATTCACGGGAGCCGGATGATAGGACAGGGGGGCAGGAATGCAACCCTGACCATGTTTCTCGCACCGGTGGCGATGCCCCAACGGAAAAAGGCAGGGCGCGGACGCCCTGCCTTTTTCCTATTCCAAGTCCTCTCACTCCGTTTGCAATCAGTCTGAAACCTTCGCGATCTCCTTCGGCTTCACTTCGAGGTCCAGGTAGCCGTACTTGTGGCACTTCAGATCATCGGCCGACGGGAACCGGCGGTCCGGTGCGTTCTTGAACATCCAGTGGTTCACCTTGATGCCCAGCTGTTCCACGGCCGCTTTTGCCAGAGCCTCGCGGTCGTCCGGGTGG
>CAZXMK010000080.1:0-10795 GCA_964641935.1 uncultured Syntrophaceae bacterium | reverse complement strand
AAGCTCTCGTCGGCGATCTCCAGCATGGAGAGGTCTTCGCTGCGGATGGACTGCGCCGCCGCGTCCACCTCCGGCAGGATGTGCCGGATGAAGTATTTCGCCGCCGCGATCTTTCCCTGGTAGAACGCCGCGTCGCCATTGTTTTTCAGGAGATCGTGGACCTCGAACATCTTGAACAGGTCCGCCGGATCGACGCCGTTTTCCCGGCACAGGGCCTGGAGCTTTTCCTCCGCGACGCCGGCCTCCCAGAGAAGGAGCCACCCCAGGACGACCTTGCCCATCATCATGAGAAACGGGTAGGCGTTGGCGACGGGGATCATGAATTTTCCCGCCTTGCCGCTGGCGGCGAAAAACATGGCCATCTCGCCCAGCACGTTGGCGGCGGCCTGGACGCTGTCGGCCAGCCCGTTCAGGAGCGGCCGGTCCTTGTACCGGGCCGTGACGGCTCCTATCTCGCCAAGGAGGCTGATGAAGTAGAGGCCCTTCTTCATGCCCAGTTTTCGTCCCACCAGGTCCAGGGCCTGGATGCCGTTCGTCCCTTCATACAGGGAAGCGATCTTCTCGTCCCGCATGAACTGCTCCACGGGATACTCCTGGCAGAAGCCGTATCCACCGTAGACCTGGATGGCCTGTTCGGTGACCCGGAATGCCGTGTCCGAGCAGTAGGCCTTGCAGATCGGGGTGAGTACCTCCAGGAGGCCCATCCACTTGTCCTGCTCGGCTGCCTCGGCCGCCGTGCGGGCCTTGTCGACGCAAAAAGCCGTGTAATACATCAGGGCCCGCATCCCTTCCACCTGGGCCTTCATCCACAGGAGCATCCGGCGGACGTCGGGGTGCTGGATGATGGGAACCCGCGGCGCCTCGGGGTTCTTCATGTTCATGAGCGAGGAGCCCTGAAACCGCTCCCTGGCATACTGGAGGGCGTGCAGGTACGCAATGGAGCCACTGGACAGCCCCTGGAGTCCGACGCCGATGCGGGCCTCGTTCATCATCTGGAACATGACGCGCATGCCCTGGCGCTCCTCCCCGAGAAGCTCCGCATAGCAGTCCCCGTTGTCGCCGAAGTTGATCAGGCAGGTCGCCGATCCCTTGAGCCCCATTTTATGCTCGATGTTGCCGATGGTGTAATCGTTTCGCTTACCCAGCGTCCCGTCATCGTTCACCAGGAATTTCGGAACCAGGAAAATGGAGATGCCCGCCGTGCCGGGCGGATCCCCCTCGATGCGCGCCAGGACCGGGTGGACGATGTTTTCCGTCAGGTCGCTGTCCCCGCCGGTGATGAAGATCTTCGTGCCCGAGATCCGGAAGGTCCCGTCGGGCATGCGGACGGCTTTCGTCTTGAGGTTCCCCACATCGGAGCCCGCCCCCGGCTCCGTCAGGGCCATGGTGCCTCCCCAGGCGCCGGAATACATCTTGTCCATGTATTTCCGCTTCTGCTCGTCCGTTCCGAAGGTCTCGACAAGGTGGGCCGCCCCCTCGGTCAGGCCGGGGTAGGCGTGAAAGGCGAAGTTGTGCATGAACCATTCCTTCGCCGCCGAGCTGATCACGATGGGCAGCCCCTGGCCGCCATGCTCGGCCGGCCGGCTCATCCCCATCCATCCGCCCTCGCAGTACAGCCTGTAGGGACGGTGGAAGACCTCCGGAACGGCGACGTTGCCGTCCTTCAGGGAGCATTCGGTGCGATCCGCCGCGGCCAGGGTGGGCAGGATCTCCTCGGTGGACAATTTCCGCGCCTCGGTGAGAATCATGTCGAACAGATCCGCCGAAAGATCCTGAAAGCGCTCCGCCGCACACAGCTTCTCCACGTCCAGGAGCTCGTAGAGAAGAAACTTCTGATCCCGTTCGTCAACGATCAAGCTTCCCATGATTTTTTACTGTCTCCTTCCCAAGAGAGGTTCGGGCCCGGAGGTCGGCACCTTCCGCCTCCGGCCGGCGGAGTCGCGGACCGGCGCCTCATTCCGGGACACGGGGGATTGCATAACACAATCGATCCGGCAGGGAAAGCGGTTCCTGACATGCGAATCAACATTTTCAGCTTGTTAATCGAATAGTTATAAAACCCGTTGACAACCTTTTCCGCCCTCCGGTACAAGCGTGGAGCTGTCACCGCAAACCAATCCCGGAGCCTCTCTTGACCGGAACCCTCGTCAACACCGGAGCCGTCGTCGCCGGAAGCCTCATCGGCCTTGCCGCAGGGAAGCGTCTCCCGGAGCGCATGAAGAAGCTCCTTCTCCAGTGCCTCGGCCTCTCGACCCTGCTCATCGGCTTCCAGATGGCCCTCTCCGGCAAGGAGTTGATGGCCGTCATCGCCTGCCTGCTCCTCGGCGCCATTATCGGCGAGGCGGTGAACCTCGAGAGCTGGATCGAGCGGCTCGGCGAGTGGCTCAAGACCCGCGCCCGCTCCGGCTCCTCCACGTTCGTGGAGGGCTTCGTGACCTCCTCCCTCCTTTACGTGACGGGGGCCATGGTCATCGTCGGCTCCATCCAGGACGGCGTGGCGGGGGATCCCCGGACACTCTACATCAAGGCCATGCTCGACGGTGTGGCCTCCATCGCCCTGGCCTCCACGCTGGGTCCCGGCGTCCTGTTTTCCGCCCTCTCGGTCTTCGCCGTTCAGGGAAGCCTGACGCTCCTGGCGTCGCGGCTCGTTTTCCTCCAGGCCCCCGCGGTCCTCGACGCGGTCACCGCCACGGGAGGGCTTCTCATCGTGGCCATCGGGATCAACCTCCTGGAGCTGACGAAAATCCGGATCGGCAACCTGATCCCGGCCCTGGTCCTGGCCATCCTCTGGGGGGTGTGGAAATAGCAGCATCAAAGGAGCGCAGGGGATACCTTGTCAAATCCTGACACCATGCTTGAGATGTGTCCCAAAACCGCAAGGAGGTATTTCATGGAAAAGAAGCATGAGCACCTGATCGTCCGGAAACCAATCCTGGTCCAGGAGCTGCCGTCCCACGAAATCGGTGACGTCCTCCCTTATCCCGTCCTCATGTGCCGGGACCTCGTCCCGGAGGCCAAAGCCTGGGCTCTCTACATGTTCATCAAGGAGATCACACAGGAGATGGTGGACCTGATCGACATCGTGGGAAAGGCGACTCCCCACCGGCACGACTTCGACGAGATGTACCTCATGATCGGTGAGGAGGGGGCCATTACGTTCGAGATCATGCTGGAGGGGGAAATATACGAGGTCGCAACGCCCGCCGCCGTGTACCTGCCCGCCGGGCTGGCCCACGCGATCCGGCCTGTCCGGGCTGTTGTCGGGAAGACCGGAGGCCTCATCCCCGTCTGCCTGAGCGGATCCTACACCACCATTCCGGCCTGACGGCCGGAACCGTCCCCGGAAGGACCGGGCGTTGGCCCGTCCGGAATGGTCGCCCATCACGAAAGGAGTTGAACCGATCATGTACGATTACGAGACCTACGCAGTGGAAAAGCGGCCGGAGCAGAAGACCGCCATTCTCTACCTGAACCGGCCGGAAAAGATGAACGCCATGAACTGGCCTTTCTGGCGGGACCTTGAGCTGGTGGTGGACGAACTGGAGAAGGACCCCGAGGTGGAGGCGGTCGTGGTCGCCGGGAAAGGCAGGGCCTTCAGCGTCGGCATCGATATCTTCGGCTTCGCCTCGGAATTCCTGGAGACCATCAGCGCCGCGACCCCCGCGAACCGGGAGGATTTCCGCCGCCTGATTCTCCGGATGCAGCAGGGATTCAGCAGAATGCATGGCGGCGA
Source organism: uncultured Syntrophaceae bacterium (assembly GCA_964641935.1). Lineage (GTDB taxonomy): Bacteria > Desulfobacterota > Syntrophia > Syntrophales > PHBD01 > PHBD01. The sequence goes on along the minus strand of CAZXMK010000080.1, from coordinate 7,062 downwards.
CAATGTCTATATCGCAGCCATCCACCATTACTGCCTCGGCGGGGGGCTTGACCTGGCCGCCGCCTGCGACATCCGCCTGGCGTCAAGGGATGCCGTCATCTCCCTGCGGGAGGCGCGGGTCGCCATTGTGGCCGACATGGGCAGCCTGAACCGGCTACCCCGGATCATCGGCCAGGGCAACACCAGGCTCATGGCCTTCACGGCCCGGGATTTCACCGCCGCCGAGTGCCTCCGGATGGGCCTGCTCAGCGAGATCTATGAAACGCCGGAAGCGGTGCTGGAGGGCGCCTTGAACCTGGCGGCGGAGATCACCGCCAACGCCCGCTCCGCCGTGAGGGGATCCAAGCGGCTCCTGAACTTCATGGAAAACCACAGCGTCGAGGAGGGACTGGATTACGTGGCCCTTTGGAACTCCTCTTTTTTCAGCATCCAGGAGGTCCAGGAAGCGGCCATGAAGTCCGCCGGCCGCGGAAAGAAGGCGGGCTGACCGGCTCAAGTGCGCCGGCCGCCGATGATCCGGTGGAACCGGGTGGAGAAGAGGGACTTCAGTTCCGCGTGGACAGACCGGTACGTCCGCCTTCCCGCCAAAAGCTCCTCGAAGAAGCGGACGGCCCGCCGGCTCCGGACCCCGATGCGGTAAGACACGCCGGGAAACCGGTAAAACAGGGCGGCGAGGCGGGCGGCATATTGCAGGTCCTCGCGGATCTCGTCGTTCACCTGCTCCTCGTATTCCCGGATCGGCCTCCCCTCGGCGAGGACCCGGGCGGCCATCCGGCCGCTCAGGACGGCGAAGTGGATTCCCTCGCCCGTCAGGGGGTCCACGAGACCGGCCGCGTCACCTGCAAGCAGGGTCCGGCGGGACACGAGCGCAGGCATGCCGTCGCAGTATGGGAGAGGGTGTCCCTGGATCCGGACGTCCGTCCGCCTTCGGGTTGCGGGGATGCGGTCCAGGAAGTCCTGAAGCCGGGCCCGGATGTCCGGCAGCCGCGGCATCATGGTGGCCACCCCGCAGGAGAGGCCGCTTTTCTTGGGGAAGACCCACCCGTACCCGGAGGGCACGAATCCGAAATCGATGCAGGCCTTCCCGCTCCACCTCTCCAGGTCCTCCGCCGGGACCGCCGTTTCGGCGGACAGCCCGATGCCGACGGTGCGGCAGGAAAAGAGGCCCAAGGACCGGCCGACCCGCCCCATGGGTCCGTCGGCGCCGACGAGCCACCGGGACCGCCATACCCCCCCGCCATCCGTCACGATCTCCACGCTGCCGTCCCTCTCCGCAACGCCTTTCACCGCCTGCCCTTCCCGAACCTCACAACCTGCCAGCCTCGCACACTGCAGGAGGTGATCGTCGAAGCGATCCCGCATCACCATGACAATCCCGGGTTCCCCCAGTGCCACTTCGAACGGCCGGCTCCCGGCATAGGAAAAGCGGATGTCCCGGACAGACGCCTCCAGAACCGTTTCAGGGAGAGGACCCACGAGGGGCATGATGTGAGGCGGCAGGCCGCCGCCGCAAGGCTTCAATCGGGGAAAACGGGCCTTGTCCAGGATCAGGACGCGGGCTCCCGATTCGGCCAGAATCCGGCCCGCCGACGTCCCCGCGGGGCCGGCTCCGGCAATGATCACGTCGTAGGGCTTTCCGTTATCCACGAACCTAATCCTTGTATCCGGTGAATAAAGGGGCGGATGGAGATCCCCCCTTGCACCTCGTGACAGCCCCGCGCCACGGATAAACCAAATTCCGCGGGGGCGCGGCCGGGGGTTTCCAGAGGAGCATTCAGGAAGCTTTTCCATCCCTGAGGCTTCCCGATCCAAAGAACCGTGTCGTGGAAAAGATTCCGCGACGACGGAAGCCCCCGTGACAGCCCCCGCGCCATGGATAAACCAAATTCCGCGGGGGCGCGGCCGGGGGCTGGAAGCACGGGAAATCTATAAACGACAGACCCGGCAAAGTCAAAGTCCACGCCTCCCTTTTGCGCCCTCTCGTCCTCTCCGGAGCGGATGCGGGAGGGGTGGCACCCCGCCGCAGGAAAACGTGCGCGTGTCATCTGCAACACCCGATTCCGATTGAAAAATAAGGCGTTCTGATGTATGGTTCCGCGTCACTTCGGGGAGGCCCTCACCGTGTACTATCATACCGACGGAAACAACGGATACGACGAACGGAAGACCCTGGTCATCGCTTCCCTTTTCCGGGACGATTTCTGCATCGACTGGCTGGTGGACCTGCTGACGGACCTGAAGCCGTCCCAGATCCTGGGCCAGTTGGAACAGGGGGTTACGGACGGCAGCCTCGTGCGGAAGGAACCCGGATACTACGGCTTCGCCAGCGACAGGAAACGCAAGCGCCTGCGGGCCAGTCTCGATCCCCGGGAGGAGAAACATCTCCATGGCTGCATCGCCGACATCCTGATGCGGCAGTTGCCGGACAACGAACAGAAGGCTCACGCCGTCGCCCACCACCTGATCCACATCCTCAACGACGCCAACCGCTGCCGATACCTGATCAAGGCCGGGGATCTGCATCTCGATGCTTTTCGTCCCGAAGAGGCCCTCCAGTGTTACAGCAAGGCCCTGGAGGATCTCGCCGCCCTGTCGGGACGCGAGGCGGACGGGCTCTTCAGCGAGACGGCCATCAAGTACTCCAAGATCTCCACGGCGCGTCACGACACGATGAAGGTCCTCTCCATCCTGGAGTCGGCCCTGGAGAAGGCGACCCGATGGAAGGTGGACCGCGCCCGGGCTCTCCTGAAGATGCACATGGCCAAGAACGAGTGGCTCCGCTCCCGCTATGACAGCGCTCTCAAATATTTCGAGGAGGGATGGGCCCTGGCCCAGGAGGTGAACGATCCCCGGCTGCTCCACTCGGCGACCACCTTCAGTGCCTTCTTCCTCTTCTGGCAGGGCCGCTTCCGGGAGGCCGTCCGGATGTATGAAAAGGCCGTTCCGGACATCGAGCGCTATCCCCAGGGGGGGTTTCCCCTGCTGGCGGTCATGACCGTGGGCTACTGCTACGCCCAGATCGGCCAGGTGACCCAGGGCCTGGGAATGCTCGACGCCCTCCGGAGCCACGGGCTGGGCAAGGGAGACCTGTACCTGGGGGCCTACACAGAGGGCAACATCGGCAACGTCATGCTGGAAATCGGCCGGGTGGACGAGGCCGTCCAGTACCTGGAAGAGTCCTCGAAAATAGCCAAGCGGGCTCACAACGACTGGGTCTGGATCACCGGCAAGATGTCCCTGGCCTACGCATACTATCTCAAGGGGGACACCGAACAGTCCCTTCAAAACCTCCGGGAGTTCCTTCACCACACCCGGAAGGTCCACACGACGGTGTACCTCTACCCCTACCTCCTGGAGCTGGGTTCCGCGATGGATAAGGGAGAGCTCCCTGCCGTGGAGGGCCTCTCGCTGGAGAGGGAAATCCAGAGCACGATCAGCGGCCACAATATCTTTCTCAAGGGCGTCGCCTGCCGATTCCAGGCGCAGCAGTGGCAGCGGGAAGGCCGCCCCCGGGAAGACGTGATCCGGTCGCTCCGGGACTCCATCACGAACCTGGAGGAGTCGGGACAGCAGATCGAGCTCGCGAAATCGCGGCTGGAGCTGGCCCGCCAGTACCTGGCGGCCGGTGACCGGGAAGCGGCCCGGGAGATCACCGTCATGGCCACGCAGACACCGGACGCGTTCAGCGACAAGCTCATCCCCGACGAACTCCGGATGCTCGTGGGAGACCGTCCGGCCGGTGAATCCCTCCTGAAGGAGATTCTGAACCTGGGCCAGAAAGTGGTCACGATCCGGGACAACCGGGACCTGGTCCAGCACATCCTGTCCACCCTGAACCGGATCACCGGCGCCGAGCGGAGCGCCATCTTTCTCCTCGAGGAGGAGGACGGCATGTCGCGGCCGGTACTTCGAGCCTCGAAGAACCTGACCTCGGAGCAGGTCACGCACCACTCGTTCGCCTCGTCCCTGAAGATCATCGGCGAGGTGGCCCGATCGGGAAAAGGCAGGATTCTCACCGACGGCCCTGCCGGGGAAGGGGGCGGCGCGGAGGCCGACGTGATCCGGTCCCGCATCTGCGTGCCCATGATCCTCCGGGACAAGACCGTCGGGGTCCTCTATCACGACAACCGGCTCCTCTCCAGCGCCTTCCGGGAATCGGACCTGGATCTCCTTTCCTATTTCGCGGCCCTGGCAGCCTTCGCCCTGGACAACGTCCGTGCCTACGAGGAGATCCAGCGGCTCAACCGCAAGCTGTGCGAGGAAAACCTCTACTACAAGGAAGAACACCTCCAGAACCTGCACTTCGACGACATCATCGGCGAGAGCCCCGGAATCCGCCGCGTCCTGGCCCAGATCGACCAGGTCACCGGAACGGACGCGACGGTGATGATCATCGGTGAGACCGGCGTGGGCAAGGAACTCGTGGCGAGGGCCATCCACCGCCACAGTACCCGGCGGGACAAGCCGTTCATCAAGGTGAATTGCAGCGCCCTTCCGGAAAGCCTGATCCCCAGCGAACTTTTCGGCCACGAGAAAGGGGCTTTCACAGGAGCCATCCGCCGGCGCCTCGGCCGCTTCGAGCTGGCCGACGGCGGAACGCTCTTTCTCGACGAAATCGGTGAGATCAGCCTGGATCTTCAGGTCCGTCTGCTCCGGGTGCTCCAGACCAGGGAGTTCGAAAGGGTCGGCGGCACCGAGACCATCCGCTCCGACTTCCGGCTCCTGGTGGCGACGAACCGGAACCTGGAGCTGGACGTGAAGACCCAGAAGTTCCGCCCTGATCTTTACTACCGTCTCGCCGTCTTCCCCATCTACGTGCCGCCCCTCCGGGAGCGCCGCGAGGACATCCCCCTCCTGGCCATCCATTTTCTCAAGATCTACGCCCAGAAGCGGGGCAAGGAATTTACCAAGATCCCCGAGGCGGAAATGGAAAAGCTGCTGGACTACGAATGGCCGGGAAACGTGCGGGAATTGGAAAACATCATCGAGCGGGGAACGATTCTCAACCCCGGTCCGGTGTTCCGGGTTCCGGAGCTGGGATCGCGGCTGGCCGAGGCCCCGTCCCCGGGGGAAGGAGTGAGCCTGATGGACAACGAGCGGAGACACATTCTCTGGGCCCTGCAGAAGACGAACTGGAAGGTGCGGGGAAGGGGCGGAGCGGCGGAACTCCTGGAGCTTCCCCCCTCGACCCTTGCCTTCCGGATGAAAAAGCTCGGGATCCGGAGACCCGAGACTTCGTCCTGAAGGTCATCCGGGATCATGGTGGCAGGCCGCGCCTATTCCGCTTTGGAGGGGGAACGGAATGCGGGCCGCGGCCTGCCTGCGGAAAGGAACCGATGGCGCGGGGAACGGCCCGCGGATGATCCGCCGGCCGCTCCTCCCTGAATGAAAAGCCTTCCCCGCTTCAGGCCTTCCCGTACTTTTCCTTGTAGAGCGGGTCGGCTTCCTGCAGCTCCCGCCGCATCACCTTCCCCACCAGGGTCTTGGGGATCTCCTTGATGAACTCGACGTGCTTCGGCGTCTTGTAATGGGTCATGTTCGCCTTGCACCATTCCCTGAGCGCGTCCTCCGTGATCTTGCCGGCCCAGGATTCCTTGAGGACCACCCAGGCCTTGATGGCTTCCCCCGTCTCCGGGTCCGGGAGGCCCGCCACGCAAACCTCGCTGATGCCCTCGTGAACGCCCATCAACTGCTCCACCTCCGTCGGGAAGACCGAGTAGCCCTTCACCTTGATGAGCTGCTTTTTCCGGTCGTTCAGGGTCACCCGACCGTGGGCATCCATGAAGCCGATATCACCCGTGTAAAGCCAGCGTTTCCCGTCGTCCCGGACGCGGACCGTATCGGCGGTCTCCTCCGTGTTGTTCAGGTACCCCTGCATGACCGTGGGGCCCGCCACGATGAGCTCCCCGCTCTCGCCCGCGGGCATTTCCCGCACGCCGTCGAACATGTCGACGATCTTCCATTCGAGGCCCGGAAGGGCCAGCCCGATGGTTCCGGTTGTGTCCACGTCGCTGATGGGCCCGCCCGCCACGACCGGCGAGGCCTCCGAGAGGCCGTACCCCTCGATGAGACGCGCACCCGTAAGCTTTTCGAAACTGTCCTTGACATTCCGGTGAAGAGGTCCGGCCCCGGAAATGCACCCCTTAAGCTTCTTCGCGATCGGATATTTGTCTATCTCAGGGAAGTCGGCAATCCTCTTGAACATAACCTCCGCACCCGGGAAATAGGCCTGCCCGTCCGGTGCGATCTCGCAGATGGTCTTCACGAGCGCCTCCGTCTCGGGGGGCCGCGGGAAGAGCATCATCCACATCCCGCAGTGGAGCACCGTGTTCATGATGGCCGTCATCCCGAAGGAATGGAAGAGGGGCAGGATCCCGATCATGCAGGCCCCGGGAACCATGGTCCACATCCAGGCGCCCACCTGGATGGCGTTGGAGACGCAGTTGCTATGGCTGAGCACAGCCGCCTTGGGAACGCCCGTCGTCCCTCCCGTCATGATGTAGGTGGCCACATCGTCGGGGGTTACGTCCGCCTTAAAGGGTTCCGGCTTCGCCTTGAGGAGATCCAGGAAGGAGAGGGACCCCGGGGGAACGGGCCCCGTGGGGATCTTCTTCAGGGTCTTCCCCAGCCACTTCTTCCAGGCCGCCACCTTGAGGAGGTCCGCCACATTGGTCGCAATCCAGTGGTTGATCTGCAGGTCCTTTTCAATGGGCTTGAGCAGAGGCTCGTAGAGGGCGTCCAGGAAGACCAGGGTCCGGGCCCCCGTCAGTTTCAACTGGTGGAGGATCTCCCCGGGTTTGTAGGTTGGATTGATGCCCGTGACGATGACCCCGAGTTTGGTACAGGCATAATAGGCGATGACATACTGGAAGCAGCTCGGCAGGACGAGGGCGAGCACATCGCCTTTCTTCAGGCCCAGTTTGCGAAGGCTCTGGGCAAAGGCATCCACGTGGCTCAGGATCTCTCCGTACGTCATGAAGGAATCCAGGAACCAGGCTGCCTTGTGATTATAATGCTCCCCAAAAATTGGACAGGGGAATAAGGTGCATGTTAGCCTGCCGA
>CAZXMK010000079.1:0-10808 GCA_964641935.1 uncultured Syntrophaceae bacterium | reverse complement strand
ACCAGGCTCGTGATGCCCCCGTCGGCGAGGAGCCACTCGCCCCAGCGCACGGGCTCCACGGCCCCGGGAACGGAACAGCTCGCCAGGACGGCCCGCCGGAGGGACCCTTCGGTGAAAACCACCTCCTGCCCCTTCAGGAGGTCCGTGGCGATGCACAGAAAGGGAATCCTGGTTTCCCGGATGTCGATGTCGGGAATAAAATAGTCAATGAGGGAGGCAAAGTCCCGGGGAGGCAGGACGGAGGGGCGGAAAAAAGAGCGAAGCATGTAGTAGCGGCCGCGCAGGGATGCGGCCATCCTGGCGATGCGGCTCTTCTCGACGGCGGGTGCGACGGAGAGACCGATGGCCTTCAGCTCCGAATCCTGGAAGGCGGGACTGGCCAGGTACTCGTCGATCTTGCGGCTGATTTCCCGGGGCGACAGGCCGGCGGCATAGGCACCGCCGAGGAGAGCGCCGGCGCTGGTCCCGGCGATGAGATCGAGATCGATCCGCTCCTCCTCGAGGACCGCCAGAACGCCGACGTGGGAAAATCCCCGCACGCCGCCTCCGCCCAGGGCCAGGGCAACCTTCTTGCCTGTCCATCTCATGGCCGGCTCCCCTTCCTGTCCGCTCCTTTCGTCTTCCCCGCCCGGGCCTTTCCGGATGCGCCGTCCTCCGGATGGGCCTCCACCTTACCCTCGGCGACAGCCCCCGTCAAGACCGTCGCCGTGTTCCGGAGCTGAATTCAAGCGGCCGCTCCCGTGGGAGAGTCCGCGATGGCGTCCCGGTCCGGACCTGTACCGCCCCCCGAGAACAGTTCCGCCACGGTGGCCGTCTGTTCCGGAGCCCCGAGGGCGACAAGGATGTCCCCTGAGAACAGCTCCATCTGGGGATCGGGATTGTACACCATCTCGTTTCCGCGGCGGATCGCCAGGATCGTGACACCATGCTCTTTTCGAAGGGCCATGTCCCCGATGGTCCGTCCGTCCGCCGGCGCGCCCTCTTCCAGGCGGAACGTGACCACTTCCGTGTCGGGGAGGCAGAGCCGCAGATCCGTGCAGACGGCCGCCTCGGGGGAGAGGGTTCGCAGCATGTCGTAGCCCCCCGTCCGGATCTCCCGGATGTAGCGGTCGATCTCCGCCTTCGGGATCAGGTACTTCCGGAGGACCCGGGCGAAGATCTCGATGGAGGTCTCGAACTCCTCCGGGATCACCTCGTCGGCACCCAGTTCGTGCAGTGCCGCCATCTCGCCCAGGTATCGGGTCCGGACGATGATGTGCAGCGTCCGGTTGAGACGGCGGGCCAGTTCCACGATTCGCCTCGTAGCCGTGGGGTCGTTGATGGCCACGACCAGCGTCCGGGCGGTCCGGATGCCCGCGGAGTCCAGGACCGCCTCGTGGGTGGCGTCGCCGTAATGGATCGGCTGCCCATCCCTTCGCTCCTCCCGCACCGTGTCGGGATTCGTCTCGAGGATCACAAAGGGAATCCCCGTCTGGCGGGCGGCCCGGGCGATGTTCCTTCCGTTGAGGCCGAAGCCGACGATGACCAGATGGTCCCCGATGAAGGTCTCTTTCGGGCCGTGGTAAAGCGAGCCGCCCGTCTTCAGGCGGGCCGGAAGCGGCCAGGCCAGCATCCTGCGCGCCAGACGCGGCGATGCGGTGATGATGAACGGGGTCAGGGCCATCGTGAAGACGGATACGGCCAGGAAGACCTGATAGATCCGGGAGCTCATCAGGCCGTAGCCGGTCCCGACCTTGGAGAGGAGGAACGAGAACTCGCCGATCTGGCTCAGGGCCAGGCCCGCCAGGAGGGCAATCCGGAAGGGAAGTCCCTGGACGATGACCGTGCCGATGGCAAGGAAGGCCTTCAGGGATAGAACGGCGGCGGTCAGGGCCAGGATGAGAAAGGGCTGGGCGAGAAAGAACCCCATGTCCAGTAGCATTCCGATGGAGACAAAGAAAAAGCTCGTGAAGACGTCCCGGAAGGGCAGGACGTGGCCCACCGCCTCGTGGCTGTAGGGCGACTCGGAGATCATCAGCCCCGCCAGAAAGGCCCCCAGGGCCAGCGACAGGCCGGCCGCATGGGTCAGCCAGGCGACGGACAGGCAGATGAGGATCACCGCCAGGAGAAAAAGCTCGCGGCTCCGGGTACGGGCGACGGCGTGGAGCCACCAGGGAACGATCCACTTCGCCCCCGCGGCAATGACGGCGATGGCCACAGTTCCCTTCAATGCCGTCACCAGCAGGTCCATTCCCGTTTTCCCGCCGGCCCCGGCCAGGAAGGGAAGGACGAGCATCATCGGAACAATTGCGAGGTCCTGGAAAATGAGGATTCCCAGGGCGCTCCCGCCGTGGGGCGTATCCAGCTCGGCCCGGTCCTGAAGCGCCTTCAGCACGATGGCGGTGCTGCTCAGGGAGAGAAGAAACCCGAAAAACACCAGCTGGCCGAACGGAAAGCCCCCGATCGCCGCGATCGCGGCCCCGGCAGCAATCGTGAGGCCCACCTGGAGGGAACCGCCCAGGAGCACGGAGCGGCGGATCTTCACCAGATGGCGGAAGGAGAACTCCAGGCCGATGGTGAACAGGAGGGCCACGATCCCCACCTCGGCCATGATCTCCACGTTTTCCGCCTGGCGGATTAGCCCCAGCCCGTGGGGACCGGCAAGCATGCCCGTGAAGATGAATCCCACCAGGACGGGGACGCGGATCTTTGTAAAAAGAAACAGAACCCCCACGGAGAGGCCGAAAATGATCAGGATGTCCGACATCAGGTCCTGCGGCATGGTCCGTTACCTGTCCGTTTCGTCCATGGTCACCTCAAACAGCAGGGGCCAGTTTTTTCCGGTTACCAACAGACGGCGCCGAGCCGCGTCCCAGGCGATCCCGTTGGCTGCTCCGGCAGGCGTCCCCCGAAGCCTCCCCCGCAGGACCGCCAGATCGATCCATCCCTCCACTCGGCCCGAGTCCGGATCGATGCGCGCGATGCGGTCGCTTTCCCAGACGTTTGCCAGGAGCCGGCCGTCCACAAATTCCAGTTCGTTGAGCCGGCCGACCGGACGGCCCGCATCGGTCACCGCGATGGAGCGGAGCGTCCGGAAGGTCCTCGGATCCAGGAAATAAAGACGGTCCGTTCCGTCGCTGGCGACGAGCCGCTTCCCGTCGCACGCCAGACCCCATCCCTCCCGGGGATAGGCAACCGTGGCCAGGAGGCGCAAGGTCTTCCGGTCGTAGACATGGATCACCCCGGACCGCCAGGTCAACTGGATGAGGTGCTCCCCCAAGCGGGTCAACCCCTCGCCGAACTGGTCTTCAGGCAGCCGCCGGATGCTGAGGACGGCACCGCTCTCGAGAGCCGTCTTCCTCAGGCTGGATCGGCCCCGGAGGCCTGTGCTCTCGTAGAGGAAACCGCCATGGAACAGCAGGCCCTGCGTAAAGGCCTCCGGGTCGTGGGGATACTCCCGGACAATCCGGATGTCCCGGAGCGGCGCCCCCGGAGCACCGTCCTTGGCGGGCATTCGGGGCATGGGTCCGGCCGCTGCGGGACTGACCGCTGCGACGATCAGGAAAGCCGTCAGGATCGCGTGAGACATTCCCCGGCGGATACGTGCCATGGCAGATGCTCCGATGGATAGCCGCATCATCATAGTATGGATCGACGGGCTTGTCGAGGCGGGCGGTTCCGCCGGGTGCCCCACGCCGTCATGGCCGGCGGCAGGGGGTTTCCTCACCCCGTAAGCCGTGGTATGATGGCCGTGCACGCGCGGCCGCGCCGTTAGGGACGGCCGGCCCAGGGGGAAGGGAATGAGACTGTCAAAGCGCGAATTCGACCGGGCCGTACAGCGGGCGATCCGCCGGATTCCGAAGGAGATCCGGAAGCACCTGGACAACATGGTGATCTCCGTCCAGGAGCGACCGTCCCGGGAACTCCTCCGGCAGATGGACCTCCCCCCGGATTACCCCCTCCTGGGAGTGTACCAGGGAGCCTCCCTGATGGAGCGCTCCGCCACCTACCCTCCCCTCTACCCGGATACGATTCTCATCTTCCAGGAGCCCCTGGAGGAGATGTGCTGGACCCTGGAGGAGTTGGAGGAGGAGATCGAGATCACCGTGGTCCACGAGGTGGCCCACTTCCTCGGCATCACGGAGGAGCGCCTGATCGAACTGGGCTACGAGTGACCGCCGGCGGACGGGGTCCCCACGACCCGGGACTACCGGATGATCCGGCTGTCTCCGCCCGGCTGGTTCGGAACAATGAGCCGGGAGGACTCCCGGCGCTGCATCTCCCGGGCCTGCGCCATCAGGTCTTCCACGTAGGCCTCCATCGCCTCCGGGAACAGATCCAGGGCCTGCTGGAGGTTCTTCGCGTCGATGGGAAACTGGATCGGAAGCGGCCCCTGCGGGGTCATGATCTGGGTCTGCCCGGCAAAGAGGACCTTCCGCGTCTTGTCCGGCTCTCCGTTGGGCTTCACCGGCGTCAGTTGCCGGATCACCGCCACCTGGAGGTCCGAGAAGGTCTCCTCCCGGTAGAGGTTCTTCTGGTTCACCCGGACGCGCTGCCGATCGTCGGCCCCCCCCGTTTCCTCCGTTGCATTCGTTTCTTCCGCCCCATGGATGTGCTGCTCTTCGGTCATTTCATTCTCCTGAAGAGAGGACAGATATGAAATCCGTCCCCGTGTTGTTTCGGGATAGAAAGGGGGCAGATATCAAATCCGCCCCCTTTTCCAGGTCGCATCGCCGTCTTAGACGGATTTGGCGATGTACTTCATCATCTGTTTGAAGACCCCCTCGAGAATCTCCGGGGCAATGAAATAATCGGGGCAGCGCTGGAAGAACAGGGCGTTCATGGCCTTCGCCGCGGCCTCGACGTCGCCTTCGCTGCTCCGGAAAATCTCCCTCATCTCCGCATCGAGCTTCCGGGCCTCCCGGTCGGTCGCAGCGACAAAACCGGCCGCCTCGTCGCCCGTGACATAGCCGTAATGATCCGCCCCGACGATTGCAGCCGGCAGGGGCCGGAGCTTCTCCAGGCTTTCCAGGTACTGGGCCATGTTCGTGTTCGCCGAGGGGAACACCGTGTCCCGGTAGGGAATGCCGACGGCATCCGAGGCGAAGAGGGCCTTCGCGTCGGGCTCCCAGGCGGTGATGGAGCAGTTCGTGTGCCCGGGCGTCTCGTATATCTCCAGGGCGACGCCGCCCAGGTCGATCCGGTCGCCCTGCTTCAGCGACGTTCCCCGGATGTCGTCCCGCCATTCGTAATCGCGGCCTTCGAGACCATTTTCGGCCCCGGCCATCCGGGCTGCCATCCGGGTGAAGGTGTTGGCGATGCCGATGGCCTTCGGCATGGCCAGGATGTCCCAGGCGGGTCCGGAGGCGCACACCTCGATCCCCGGCCAGTTTCGCTTGAACCAGGGAACGACGCCGATGTGGTCGAAATGGGAGTGGAGGATCAGGATCTTCGTCAGGCTCCCCGGGTCAAGGCCGAACTCATCCATCTGAGCCAGGACGTCGGGCAGGATATGGGCCAGGCCGCCGTTGATCAGGACGGCCCCTTCCCGCCCCTTCAGGAAATAGACGCCCGACTCTTCCCGACCCAGGTACCACAGTCCGTCACGGATCTTCCCCGCCCGGTGGTGTCGCATGGCCTGACCTCCTTTCGCGCTATACCGGCTTGTAAAGGACGATTTTCGCTTTCTCCCGGAGTTTCTTGACCAGGGAGACGAGGGCCTGCTGTTTCTTCTGGTGCTCCAGGTAGAGGGACACCCGGTCCTTCACCTTCTCCAGGGGCATGGGCCTCACGGCGTTGTGCTCCAGGACCTGGATGATGTGGTAGCCGAAGTCCGTCTCGACAACCGGGCCGATCTCGTTGACCTTCTGCGAAAAGGCGGCATTGTCGAAGGGCTTTACCATCTGGCCCCTGGGAAACTCTCCCAGATCGCCGCCATGCTCCTTGCTGGGGCAGTCGGAGTGCTTTTTGGCCAGTTCCATGAAGTTCCCCCCGGCGAGAAGCTCCTTGCGGATGTCCTCCGCCTTGGCCTTCTTCTCCGCCTTCGTCTTTTCGTCGTCGCCGGTCGACTTGGCGATCAGGATGTGGCGCGCTCTCACCGATTCGGGGATGGTGAAGGTTTTCTTGTTCTTTTCATAGAAGGCGGCGATCTCCTTGTCGGTGGGTTTCCCCTGCTTGCCGATGCTGCTCTGCACGAGCTTGTCCAGCTTGACGCCGAAGGCGATTTCTTCCCGGAGCTGGGCCTGTGTCGTTCCGCTCTGCTTCATGAGGCCCTCGAGGGTCGTCCCCGGCTGCAGGGTCCCCTTGACCTGCTCGATGGCATCGCTGATCTCCTTGTCAGAGGCACTCAGGTTCCGTCTCTTGATCTCGTTGGCCAGGAGCGTACGGGTGACAAAGTCGTCGACAATGCGCTTGCGCAGATCGTCACGGAGCTTTTTCCTCTTCTCGGCCGTGAGTTTTTCCTTCACGGCGGCCAGCCGCTTCTTCACGATGGCATCGATCTGGCCATCCGTGAGCCTTGTCCCGTCCACCTCGATCACCACATCGGATGGCACGGCAGGTGCCGCCGTCAACGCGGTGGAAGACTCCAGTCCCGCCGCACCGGGCAGGGGAATGGGGGGTGGAGCCGGGGCCTGCTGAGGCGCCGCGACCGTTTCCTTGGGTTTGTCTTCCTTGGCGCAGCCGATCGGAGCCACCAGGATCACGAAAATCAGCAAGACGGAACAGAACGCACACACCATACGTTTCATGAAAAACCTTCCTCCTCCGGCGGGATCTTCCCCTTGCCCGGCGTCGGCGGCAGCAGCCGCCGGTTCGCTGAAATTGTAAAAATTTTCCGTTGTATATGCGAAAAGAACGAGCGTCGTCAAGGAAGGAAACGGCGCGGCTCCGATGCCTCCCGGTCTTTCTCCCTGAGGACCGCCAGCAGTTCGGTGACGGCCGCCTTGTCAGTCTCCTCCCGCCGGCTCGTTGCATCCGGACATCCCGTCCATTGCAGAAGCCGCTCCACCCCCCCGAGAAGGGGGACGTTCGGCAGGCCCCCGTCCCGAAGGGCATGAACGGCCCTGAGGGTGCGGAAGGCATCGAACCAGCCGTGAAACTGGCGCCGCAGATGGGCCGGCCCGGGTGCCTGGCGGCGGATTTTCTCCCAGGCTCCGGGGAACACCTGCTCCTCCAGAAAGCGGCCCAGAGCCGGGTGGATCCGGCGGGCTTCGGCGAGCCGGGCATCCCCGGAACGGTCCGGGTTCTCCTCCGCCAGGCGGATCCATTCCCGGAGGATCCGGAAGATCTCCGGCGCATACAGGCTCGCGGCGGCGGACTCCTCGCCGGAGAGTACGCGGGCCATGCGGCGGCCGGTCCCGAATGGAACGCGGAGCGACGGCCGGGCCGAGGGACGGACGACGGTTCCGCCGATGCGGCCGACGGGCCCCAACTTGGCCCGCTTGTTGAGAAAATAGAAGTCCTCCCCGGCCCGGCGCCGGCTCATTCCTCGGACGGCGGCATAGGCCTCGCCCGTGCAGGCGATGGTGGAGCCGACCGTGTGAAAGGCATAGGGAGAGCCGGCCCGGCGCAAGCCAAGAACGTAGGCGCGGAGAAACAGTTCGTAGCGCAGGATGGCCTCCTGCAGAACCGGGTCTTCCGCCTCCTGGTGGGCAAAATCGATGACGGCCCCCGGTGCCTCCCCCCGGGCGAAGAAGGCGCCGGCGGCGGACAGGTAGCCCGGGTCCACCCGGCTGTCGGCGTCCAGGCAGACGAGGAAGGACGGATCCCCCCGGTCCATGTCGAGGACGGACAGGGCGCGGTCGAGGCCGATCTTGCGGGCCAGGCCGACGCCGTCCCGCTCTGGGATCTCGAATCCCGGGGAGGAGGCGTCGACGGCGGCCAGCCGGAGGGCGCTCCGCCGAATGCAGGCGAGGCTCTCATCGAGCTCGTGCCTGCCGTTCTCCGGCACCGCATCCGCCCCGGCAATGACGGCGGCCAGGATCTCCAGGGTCTCCCGGTTGTTCCGGATGTCTTCCGCGGACTCGATACCCGGACGGCGGTTGTTGATCACGACCACGACCAGGGTGTGCGCCAGCTCCGGCTCCGGCTGGCGCGCCAGGTCCGCCAGTGTCGTGAAAAGGGAGTCCCGCTCGGCCAGGGCCGGGATGACAACGGCCCGTGAGAGGCCGTCCAGGGGACCGGCCAGGAAAGGGTGCAGGGGCTTTTCCGCCCAGCCGTCGAGATAGCGCCGGATCGTCCGGGATGTGCTCATGGCGCCGCCGCCTTCACCAGGTCCCGGAGTGCATCGTAGTCGTCCCCGTCGATCCAGCGGATCGGAACGCCGCGGCGCTCCATGCCCCGGAACCATGTATCCTGCCTTTTCGCGAACTGGCCGATTCGCGTCTTCAGGGTCCGGACCATCTCGTCGTATGGCAGGTCCCCGGACAGATGGAGGCCGATGTAGCGATACTCGAGGCCGAGGGCGTAGAGCCGCTCCCACGAGACACCCGACTCCCGGAGCCGCTGCACCTCCTCAACCAGTCCCCCCGCCAGGCGTTCTTCAAGGCGCCTTGCGATCCGGCTCCGCAGCACCGCCCGGTCCCAGCGCACCCCCGCGACCAGGGGACGCAGGACCGGCCCCGGCTCCGCCGGGGCATCCGTCCGGTGGCGGGCGATCTCGAGGGCCCGAAGAAGACGTGCACGGTCCGTCAGGTCCGTTGTGTTGTGCAGCCGGGGATTGGCAAAGCGGAGCATCTCCGCCAGCTCCCCTTCGCTCATGTCCGCCAGTTCCCGCCTCAGCTCCGGATTCTCGGGGACCTCTTCCATGCGGTAGTCCCGGAGGACCGCCTCGATGTACAGCCCCGTCCCGCCGGCCAGAACAGGCACGATCCCACGCCGGGACAGCTCCGCGAAGCAGTCGCGAAACGCCCGCTGGTAGGAGAAGACGCTGAACTCTTCCCGGGGATCGGCGATGTCGATCAGATGGTACGGAACCGGGACGCCGTCGACGAGGTAGTCCCCGAGGTCTTTTCCGGAGCCGATGTCCAGGCCCCGGTAGACCTGCCGGGAGTCGGCGGAGATCACCTCCGAGCCCGTCTCCCGGGCCAGGCGTGCGGCAAGGCGCGTCTTCCCGGATGCGGTGGGACCGACGATGACGATCAGGTTTACCCTTTGCGCGTTCATGGCTCAACTCCCGGAATTCGGTCCCGCTGACATGGATGGGCTTCCCGTGCCTTCCGGGTTGCCCTGGAAGGCCTGGACCGGGCAACGGCACCCGGGATCCCGATTCAACTGCGACGTCGCGGAAAGGCGTTTGCTGCAGCGGAAACCCCGCGTCGGGCAACAGCCGTGAAATTGTCTTGAAGTGGCCGCGCCTGCGTGTTAGCAGGAATTCCCCCGTTTTACAATTCCAGGGGCGAGATCGTTCCCCTATGACTGACAAAAGCCTGGACCTGGGCCGAGGCCCCATCCTTCCCCTTCTCCTCCGGATGAGCTGGCCCTCCATGGCCGCCATGCTGTCCATGGCCCTCTACAACCTCATGGACACGCTGTGGCTCGCCCGGACGAGCCACCAGGCGGTGGCTGCCCTGACGGTGAATTTCCCGATCCAGATGATCCTGGCCGCCCTCGGCGTAGGCACGGGTGTCGGCGCCGGCTCCTTCGCCGCCCGCATGTTCGGGGCGGGAAACCTGGAGGCGGCCCGGAAGACGGCGGGCCAGGTTTTCCTTCTCACCTTCGCGTTCGGAAGCCTGCTGATCGTCCTGACCCTCGCCGATCCCGACGGCCTGCTCCGGCTGTTCGGGGCCTCCGACGACATCCTGCCCCTGGCCCGAAGCTACCTGACCATCGTGATCTTCAGCTCCCCCTGTGTCCTGCTTTTCATGATGGTGAACAACCTGCTTCGCGCCGAGGGAAGGCCGTACCTGTCCATGCACGTCGTTCTCGCCTTCTCCGCCGTCGGGATGGTCCTGGATCCGATTTTCATCCTTGGCTGGGGACCCATCCCGGCCATGGGAATCCGGGGTGCCGCATACTCTGCCGTCATCTCCCAGTCCGTGGCGGCACTGCTGTCTCTCTACTTCATCAGCCTCCGGTCGTCCAAGTACCGTCTCGACCGGAGCCTGCTCCTGCCGGACCCGGCGATCCTCCGGTCCATTTTTCAGACCGGATTTCCATCCATCATCATGAACTTCGTCGTCAGCGCCGTCATCGTCGTCTACAACCACGCCCTTGTCCCCTTCGGCGACGAGGCCCTGGCGACGCTGGGAATGTGCTTCCGGGTGAACGGAGTGGTGATGATGCTCCTCTTCGGCGTGGGCCACGGCGTGATGCCCATGGTAGGCTTCAGCGCCGGCGCCCGGAGCTATGAACGGCTGATCGAAACGGTGCGGGAGGCCACCCGGTTGTCCCTCATCCTGGCGGCGGCGTCCTTCCTGCTGCTCGAAATCCTGGCGCCCCAGGTCCTCGGCCTGTTTTCGACCGATCCGCACCTCACGGCGATGGCCGTTCCGGCGCTCCGGATTTTCGTTTCCGCCATGGTCATCATCGCCCCGGCGCTGGTGTGGATAAACATGTTCATCGGCCTCGGGAAGGGGTCGACGGCCATGTGGCTCATGTTCGTCCGGGACATGCTGCTCCTGGTGCCGCTTTTGATCATCCTGCCGCCGTTCTTCGGGGTCAGCGGAGTCTGGCTGGCCCAACCCCTCTCCAGTGTCGTGGCGTTCTTCATCATCCGCCACCGGGCGCTGCGGGAGATCCGCTCGTTCCGGGAAGCTGCGGCCGTTTGAGCAGGCAAGGGGAAAAGGGAGTGGGATTTCAAACCCGCACCCCTCCCTTTTTCTTCCACT
>CAZXMK010000078.1:0-10897 GCA_964641935.1 uncultured Syntrophaceae bacterium | reverse complement strand
GCTGCGCCGGGAGAAACGATGAGCCGAGAAAGCCAGTTGTCGCTGTTTCCTGTAATCAATCCGAGAGAAGAGAACCCTCCATCACCCCCGTTGTTCAAAGAAGCAATCCCCAGGAAAAAGAAGCCGGATCTATGGCACTATCTGAAAACGCATCGTGCCATCGCGGACAGGTCAAGCGAGGGGATCCTGATCCTGCAGGACGGTATCTTCGTCTTTGTGAACCGCCGGGTCTCCGATCTCCTGGGAGTGTCGATCGAGGGGCTGGAAGGAACCCCCTTCTTCGACCATGTCTGGCACGAGGACCGGGAAAGGGTTGCTGCAAATTACCGGAAGCGGGTCAAAGGAGAGAACGTCCCGGACAACTACGAGTTCCGAGTCATCAATCGGGACGGGAAATTGACCTGGGTCCACCTCTCTACGATCCGCATCTTCTGGAGCGGCAGCCCGGCAATCCTGTACCTGCTGACAGACATCTCCAAACGCAAGGAAGCCGAAGAAGAACTGCGCCTCAGTGAGATCAAGTTCCGCGCCCTCGCAGAAAGCACTTCCGCCCTCATCTTTCTGATCCAGGACACAAAAATCCAATACGTCAATCCAGCCTTCGAGGCAGTCACAGGCTATTCCATGGAAGACATGTCCGGCATGAATTTCTGGGACATCGTCCATCCGGATCACCGGGAAATGGTGAAAGCCAGGGGACTCAAGCGCCTTGAGGGAGAGGAGCAGCCGCCGCGGTACGAAATCAGGATCGTCGCAAAGGACGGCCGGGAGAAATGGCTGGACCTCTCCACGACCTTGAGCCGGTTTCACAACAAGAATACAACCGTCGCCTCCGCCTTCGACATCACCGAGCAGAAGCGTGCCGAGCAGTCGCTCCGGGAGTCCCGGCAGCAGTTGATGGACATCATCAACTTTTATCCCGACGCGACGGTCATCGTCGACCGGGAGGAAACGATTATCGCCTGGAACCGGGCCGCGGAGCTTCTGACCGGCGTGAAAAAGGAAGACATGCTCGGCAAGGGGAACCGGGAGTACTCCATTCCCTTCTACGGCGACCGGAGGCCCGCCCTGATCGACCTGGCCCTTCACCCGGACTCGGAGGAAGAAGCGAGATACACGACCATCCGGAGAACCGGGGACATCATCTTCGGGGAGGCTTACACACCGAACATCCCTCCCGGAGACGTCCACATGTCCGCCATGGCCTCCGTGCTCCGGGACTCCCGGGGGGAAATCGTCGCCGCCATCGAATGCCTGCGCAACAACACGGAGCGCCGGCAAATGGAGGAGCGCCTGGCCCGGGCCGAGAAGATGGAGGCCCTGGGCACGCTGGCGGGCGGCGTGGCCCATGACCTGAACAACGTCCTGGGCGTGCTGGTGGGCTACTCGGAGCTGCTGGCGGAGAAGCTCCCCGAGGGTACATCCACCCGGAAGTACGCCGAGAACATCCTCACCTCCAGCATCAAGGGGGCGGCCATCATCCAGGACCTCCTGACGCTTGCCCGGCGGGGTGTGCCCATCTCCGAGGTGGTCGGCCTGAACCGGGTCGTCACGGACTACCTGCAGGCCCCGGAATTCGAGAAGCTGCTGTCGTTCCACCGGGGGGTGGTGATACGGCCCGAACTGTCGGAAGACCTGCTCTACATCAAGGGATCGCCGATCCACCTGTCCAAGACCGTCATGAACCTGGTGTCGAACGCCGCCGAGGCGATCTCCGGCCAGGGAGTCGTTACGGTCCGGACGGAGAACCGCCACCTGGACCGGCCGCTCAGCGGATACGACGACATGCAGCCGGGGGACTACGTCGTCCTGACGGTCTCCGACACGGGGAACGGCATCCCCGCCAGGGACATCGACAAGATCTTCGAGCCCTTCTACTCCAAGAAGGTCATGGGGAGAAGCGGAACGGGCCTGGGGCTGGCCATCGTCTGGGGTACCGTCAAGGACCACGGCGGATACATCGACGTGAAGAGCGGCGAGGGGACGGGAACGACTTTCGCCCTCTATTTCCCGGTCACCCGGGAAGAGCCCGCGCGGGCGGAAGGCGCCCGGCCTGCGGAATCCCTGGCGGGCCGGGGGGAAACCGTCCTGGTGGTGGACGACGTGCGGGAGCAGCGGGATCTGGCGATCAGCATGCTGACCCGGCTGGGGTATCGGGTTGAGGCGGTCGCCGGCGGGGAAGAGGCGGTCGATTACATCAACCGGAAGACGGCGGATCTGGTTGTCCTGGATATGATCATGGATCCGGGGATCGACGGCCTGGAGACCTACCGGAGGATCCGGAAGATCGCCCCCTGCCAGAAGGCCATCATCGTCAGCGGCTTCTCGGAGACGGAGCGGGTCCGGGAGGCCCAGGAACTCGGCGCCGGGACCTTCGTCCGGAAGCCCTATGTCCTGGAGAAGATCGGCCTCGCCGTTCGAAGGGAACTGGACCGGGC
This sequence comes from uncultured Syntrophaceae bacterium, assembly GCA_964641935.1. Classification (GTDB taxonomy): domain Bacteria; phylum Desulfobacterota; class Syntrophia; order Syntrophales; family PHBD01; genus PHBD01. The sequence continues at coordinate 8,459 of CAZXMK010000078.1, read as the reverse complement.
GATGGAATGACCCGGCCCGCCTCTTGACTCAGAAGTGAAAATACGTCGGCTCTTCCTGGCAGTCGAACGTCTGGAGCACTTTTCTCGCTTTATCCCGGATGGACACGGAAACCATGGGCTTCGCCGCGGAAACGGGAGCCGGGGTTTCCCGGTCCGCTTTCGCGTAGCCCGCCATGCCGAAATCCATCGCATCCGCGGCAGCCGTCTGCTCGATCATCCCGAAACCTCCTTCCAGTCTGCGGACACCTTCTTCCCCTCTCCCCTATCTTCCGTCATTCGCTAAAAAAGACGGAGCTGGCCGCTGTCTTTTGCCGCTGCGGACTCAACCCTCGTTGCATATTCACGGATCACCGCGAACTCCTCCTGCTGATAGAGAAGCCTCCGATCCCGGAAGCGGTGACCCGAAGGGATCTTCCCGTCGTGCCGCCAGCGCCAGAACGTCTGACGCGATATCTGCAGTTCCCTGATAATATCCGCGGCCGCGAAATACACTGTGTCGTTCAATACAATCTGCTTCATAGAACGTATCGCGATGCATCATGACGTTACAGTGTGTAACACCATAGCACGGCAAGTCACTTTGTCAAGAAAAAGCTTTGTGGATATCGTCTGTTATCGATGAATGGACCGGGGCGGCCATCGCCGGGGCTCCATTTCTTGTGACCATGCGGCGGGAACCGGACAGACAAAGGGGGTTGACTTTTTCAGGCCAACCCCCTTTTGCATGCGGCAATGTTGCGGAAGAATCCCTCTTCCGGTCGAACCCCGGCCCTAAGATCCCTTCAACCCGTCCAGCACCTTCAGGATGGCGCTGTTCTCCGGAATGTCCGACATGCTCGTGCCATACTGGACGAAGGCCAGGGAACCCTTCCGGTCGACCACGAAGAGGGCCGGCATGAGTCCGAACTTCAGCAGCTTCCACTCCTGGCCGTAGCGATCGGAGAGGGTCCCCTCCGGATCGGGAACACCGATCATGGGGAGGGCCTCTTCCTTCCACCGGGCCGCGACTTTTTCCGCGGAATGGGGCGCCACTGCGACAATCGTGGCGTTCCTGGACGTGAACTCCCGGAAATCCTGTTTCATCTGGACCAGATGTTTCCGGGTGTAGGGTCAACTGAACCCGCGCATGAAGACAAGCACCACGGGACCCTGCTGCCTCAGTTCCGACAGGATCACCTTGCGGCCGTCCTGGGAGACCGCCTCGAAATCGGGCGCCGCCGCTCCGACGGCCAGGACCACGGCCGCGACCATTGACGCCAGGATGATAGACCGAATCATGGGACACCTCCTTTGGCAATCCGGGGCCCGCCATCCCTCACGGCCCCCCCGCGGGGGACGGGCAGTTTCTCGGGGAGAAGAGCCGCCGGCCGCTGAAGCGACCCGGCCTCTTTCGAAACCATGTACCATATCCCGAGGCGGTTTTCTTCCGATTCAATCGCCGGGAAGGCGCCTTTTGTGCGGAGCAGGAGACAGACAAATGGGGTTAGCCTTCAATCAGCCAACCCCATTTGTCTGCCGGTATGGCAGGACTTATAACGGAAAGAGATCGCTACCTCTGCTGCGGCTCGAACCGGATGCCCTGTCTCTTGCTGGAATCGGCAGCCTTGCCGATCTTCTCCACTTCGTGATCGGAAACTTTGCTGCAGCAGTATAATTGAACAAACAGCAAGGCCGATCCCACGGGAATCGCAAAGGCCGTGATCAGCAGATTTTGAAAACTGTCGAGTTTGACCCACAAGAAAGTGACGGAAACAATCATGACCAGGCCCGGCAAGGCCCAGGCAAAAAGCTTATAGGTGAGGCTGCCTCCATAGATGCGCCGGAAGGCAAAGGCAACGGCGACAATCCCGTATATGTGCCTGATGACGAAGGCAACGGCCACAACTCCAACAAAGATAAAGAGTGCTGCACCAATCGTTCCCGTAAACAAGTTCATGGTTCCCCTCCTCGATTGCCATCCTTCAACGAATCATACGCCCTGGACCGGTGACTTTGAAGACTCCCATCCACAAACTGCATGCCGTGGACCGTGTCTTTCTCTATAGCAATAACAAAGACAAAGAACTGTCAGCGCTTCATATTTCAAGAAGCATGCCAGTGCAGGCAATTACAAAACCGAATCGGGTATTTGTTCGATATTGCAGCAGTTACTAAAAGAAAATGAAGAAAATGAACCCGGAGAGGACTGCCGTGACGACCGGTACCGCCTGATCGATCAGAGCCCTTTCCGTCAAAGGGTTGACGGATCCGACAAAATCAATTCGCTTTTTCTGACGAAAAACCCTGTTCGAGATTCAAGGAACAGGACTCGCGTTTCTTCTGGAAATGATGAAACCGATGTGGCACCGTTTTTTCAAAGGACACTGTGAGGGCCCGCCGGCATCACGAGGGCCTTTCGTCAATCAGGCCAATCGCAGCTGAATGGGGATTTCGCCATGCCGCAGAAAAAACATGCCCGGAAACCCGACGGGCCGACGGACAGTACCTATCGGGATTTCTTCCGGAACGCACCCATCGGAATCTTCACCACCACGCCGGACGGCCGGTTTCTCGACGCGAATCCAGCCCTGGCCCACATGCTCGGCTACAAGACACCGGTGGAGCTGATGGATTCCGTGTCGGACATCGGAACCCAGGTCTATGCCGATCCGGAAGCCAGGAGCAGGGCAACCCGCATCCTCATGGAGCACGGGGAACTCCTGAATTTCGAGTGCCGCATCGCCCGCAGGGACGGATCCGTCTTCTGGGCGTCCCACTGCACGAGGGCCGTTCGGGATGACGAGGGGCGAGTCCTGCATTTCCAGGGATTCCTCATCGACATCTCAGAACGCAAGCGGACGGAGGAGGCGCTGATCGAGAGCGAAAAACGATACCGCCACATCACGGAAAACATGACGGACATCGTGACTGAAACGGACGCCGGAGGAAACATCATATACACCAGCCCTTCCCATCGGACCCTGCTGGGGGACGAGCCGGAGGAGGTCCTCGGCAGGTCCTCCTTTGATCGTGTCCATCCCGAAGACCGCGAACGAATCGCAACGAAATACCTGGAAGGCATTCGCACCAAGACGGACCACGAGATGGAGTACCGTTACCGGCACGCCGACGGGCACTACGTCTGGCTCCGCTCGTCGGGCCACTCCTTTTACGACGCCTCGGGAAATCTCACGGGCATCATCATCAATTCGAACGACATCACGGAGCGCAAGCGGGCGGAGGAGTTGCTCAAGGAGAGCGAGGAGCGCTATCGAAGCATTTACGAGAACGCCATCGAGGGCATCTACCAGAGCACGCCCGAAGGCCGCTACATCAGCGTCAACCCGGCCATGGCGCGCCTTTGCGGATACGCCTCGCCGGAGGAGATGGTCGCGGCCGTGACCGACATCGAAACGCAGTATTACGTCGATCCCGAAGATCGCCGCCGGTTCGTAAGCCTTCTCGAAGCGCAGGGGAAAATCGACCATTTCGAATACCGGGTACGCCGCAAGGACGGGAGCACGATCTGGATCTCCGCCAACGCCCGGGTCGTGCGCGATGCAAAGAGCAACGCCGTCCATTACGAGGGAAGAGTCCAGGACATCACCGAGCGCAGACAGATGGAGGCGGAGAGAGCCTTCCGGAACGCCCTGCTGTCGGCCCAGCAGGAGGCGTCCATCGACGGCATCCTGGCCGTGGACAGCGAGAGAAAGATCATCCTGCACAACAAGCGCTTAACGGAAATATGGAAGGTTCCCCCCGCCATCGTTGCCACGCAATCCGATGAATTGCTGCTGCAATCGGTCCGGCGGTGGCTTGCAGAGCCGGAGGCCTTTCTGGAAAAGGTCAGATACCTCTACGAACATAAGCAGGAATCCAGCCGGGATGAAATCCCGCTGAACGACGGGAGGATCATCGAACGCTACTCCTCCCCCCTGACGGGGGCCGACAACCAGTACTTCGGCCGGGTCTGGTTTTTCCGCGACATCACCGAGCGCAAGCGTGCAGAGCAGGAGCTGCGGGAGAGCGAAACGCGCTACAGCACCTTCATCAACAGCACGTCGGACTTTGTATTCCTGAAAGACAACCATTTCAGCCACATCGTGGCGAACAGGGCGCTGGCCGAATTTTACGGGCGGACACCGGAGGAAATCATCGGCCTGTCCGATTTCGACCTGATGCCCGAAGAGGCGGCGCAAAACTGCCGCGCCTCGGACCGGGAGGCCGTCAACACGGGCTCCGTCGTCATTGCGGAGGAGGCCGTCGGGGACCGCGTCTTCGAGACAACCAAGTTTCCCGTGCCGCTGCAGAGCGGCAAAACCGGGGTCGGCGGCTTCATCCGCGACGTCACCGAGCGCAAGCGGGCCGTGGAGGAGCGCCGCTTACTGGAGGAACAGCTCCAGAGAGCGGAGAAGATGGAGGCGCTGGGGCTGCTGGCGGGCGGCGTCGCCCACGACCTCAACAACATCCTCGGCGTCATGGTCGGCTATTCGGAGCTGCTGGCGGAAAAGCTGCCCGAAGGCACTCCCACGAGGCGGCACGCGGACAACATCCTTCAGGCCAGCATCCGGGGAGCGGCGATCATCCAGGACCTCCTGACCCTGGCCCGGAGGGGCGTCACCGTTTCCGACGTGGTCGATCTGGGCGGGATCGTTTCCGATTACCTCGGAACGCAGGAGTTCAAGGAGCTGAGAGACCGCCACCCGCAGATCGCCTTCGCGGCGGAGCTCGAGAGCCGTCTTCTGAACATCAAGGGATCGCCCGTCCACCTGGGCAAGACCGTCATGAACCTCGTGTCCAACGCCTTCGAGTCCATCGCCGGCCGGGGAAAGGTCACGATCCGGACCGAGAACCGCTACCTGGACCATCCCATCCGCGGGTACGACGATGTTCAGGAGGGGGACTACGTCGTCCTGACCGTCTCCGACACGGGCGGCGGAATCTCCGAGGAGGACCTGGGCAAGATCTTCGAGCCCTTCTACACGAAGAAGGTGATGGGACGGAGCGGGACCGGCCTCGGACTGGCCGTTGTCTGGGGAACCGTCAAGGACCACAGCGGCTACATCGACGTGCAGAGCACCGAGGGCGAGGGAAGCACCTTCACGCTCTATTTCCCCGTCACGAGAGAAAAGACCGCCCGGGACGACATGGACGCCTCCCCCGTATCCTGCCAGGGCAGGGGGGAGTCCATCCTGGTGGTGGACGACGTGAAGGAGCAGCGCGAGCTGGCCATCAGCATGCTGGAAAGGCTGGGGTACCGGGTCAAGGCCGTCGCCGGCGGGGAGGAGGCGGTTCACTTCCTTCGAGGCCGGAAGGCGGACCTGGTGGTGCTGGACATGATCATGGACCCGGGGATCGACGGCATGGAGACGTATCGCAGAATCCTCGAAATCCACCCCCGGCAGAAGGCGATCCTCGCCAGCGGTTTCTCCGAAACGGACCGGGTCCGGAAGACCCTGGAAATGGGCGCCGGGGCATTCGTCCAGAAGCCCTACATCCTCGAGAAGATCGGCCTGGCGGTCCGAACAGAGCTGGATCGGAAATAGCCGGCGGTGCCTGCACCGCCGCGGCCGCCGGAACGGATGACATGCCGCACCGGACCGGACCGGCCGGGCGAGGAACGCTATCCCCTTTTCCGGAACACCGTGACATCCGGTTTCATAAGGAGGGATGCGACATGACGGCGATCGAAGGCTCGACGGGAAGGTGGCCCATCAGCAAATCAATGCTGGCAAGCATCTTTCGTGCGATCCCAATCGGCGTCTCCTTTGCAATCAACCGGGTGTTTGTCCAGGTCAATCAAACGCTGTGTGAGATCCTCGGATACACGGAACAGGAGATCCTGGGACAGAGCGCGCGGATGTTCTACGATTCCGACGACGAGTATGAACGGGTGGGCCGCGAGCTCTACTCAAGGCTTGCGGGCAACGAACGGACGAGTGTCGAGACGCATCTCGTGAGAAAAGACGGCACCGTCGTTTTTGCCATTCTGACCGCTGCGTATCTGAAGGAGGATGATCCCGCAGCCGGACACATTGTTACAATCCAGGACATCACGAAGCGAAAGCTCTCCGAAGAGCGCCTCCGGGAGAACGAGAACCGCGTCCGCGGCATTCTTGAACAGGCCCCCTTTTCCATCCAGGTTTTTTCACCCGAAGGCGACATCATCTTCACCAACAAGGCTTTTGAGAAACTATGGTCCGTCAGGCAGGAGGACCTGAAGGGCTACAACATCCTTCGCGACCGGCAGATCGAGGCGCTTGGTATCATGCCGGCCGTGCACAGGGCGTTCGAGGGAATGCCGTCAACCACCCCGACAATTGAGTATAATGCGGAAGCCACAGTCGGCAAAGGCAACCTGCTCGTCGTACAGGGCATCCTGTATCCCGTCATCGACGCCAACGATGCCATTCTGTATGTCATCATGATTCACCTCGACTTTACCGAACAGGCCCGGGTCGAGAAGGAACGGAAGAGGCTGGAGGAAAAGCTTCAGCAGGCACAGAAGATGGAGGCGATCGGAACGCTGGCCGGCGGCATTGCCCACGACTTCAACAATATCCTCAGCAGCATCATGGGATATTCGGAATTGTGCCTGCATGAAGTGCGCAACAACCCGAAGGCATCCAGGCACGCGGAGCAGATTCTCAAGGCGGCGGACCGCGCCAGGGACCTGGTGCAGCAGATCCTGACCTTCAGCCGCAAGGCCGAACCGGAAAAAAACCCCCTTTCGCTTACCCCGATTATCAAAGAGGTCGTAAAATTCATGCGGGCGTCCCTGCCGACAACCATCGAGATCCGGCTGACGATGCCCGAAACCCCGCATGTGATCATGGCGGATCCCTCCCAGATGCACCAGGTGCTCATGAACCTGTGTACGAATGCCAGCCATGCCATGAAGGAAAGCGGGGGGATTCTTGAGATCGGATTGAGACAGGTCGAGATAGAGTCGGACGCCGCCCTGTTTCGAACCCCGCTGCCTGACGGCCGCTACGTGGAGCTGTCCGTCCGGGACACCGGACACGGGATCCCCCAACAGAACCTGGGAAAGATCTTCGATCCGTATTTCACCACCAAACAGCAGGGGGAAGGAACGGGGCTGGGCCTTTCGGTTGTTCACGGGATCGTCAAGGATCACAATGGAGAGATCAGGGTATACAGCGAGGAAGGCAAGGGGTCGCACTTCTTGATCTATCTCCCGCTGGTCGACAGGGAGATCGAAGTCGGAGAACATGGGAAAAACAAAATCATTCCCCCGGGAAGAGGCGAAACGATCCTGTTCATCGATGACGAGCAGATGGTTGTCGACGTGAGCAGTGAAATGCTGGCGGACCTGGGATACCGGGTCCTGACGGAAACCGATCCGGTGACAGCGATCGACCTGCTCAAGAAAGACATCCGGGGAATTGACATCGTCATCACGGACAAAACGATGCCGCATATGACGGGATTCGAAGTGGTCAAGGCGGTAAAGAAGATGAGCGGGGATATTCCCGTCATTCTCTGTTCGGGATTCCTGACAAAGAGCGACCTGGAAAAAATCGCCGAGCTCAACGTCGACAGGGTGATCGTAAAGCCGATCCAGATGAGCACCCTGGCCAATGCGGTTCGTGAGCTGCTCGACGGGATCAAGGTGTAAAAGGATGCCTTCCCCGACCGGCCCGGAAAGACCCGGGGCTTACGTGTGGGGCATGCCGCCGCGGAAGATGAAATAGACCGCCCCGACGAGGCAGAGAGCGGCCCACAGGTAGTCCCATTTCAGGGGCTGCTTCATCACAAAAAAGGCGAATCCGGCAAAGACGATCATGGTGATCACTTCCTGGATCACCTTGAGCTGGGCGAGATTGTAGTGCTGAAAGCCGATCCTGTTGGCGGGCACCTGGAGCATGTATTCGAACAGGGCAACGCCCCAGCTCAACAGGATCACCATCAACAGGGGCCAGCCGTTCATGAACTTGAGGTGGCCGTACCAGGCAAACGTCATGAAGAGGTTGGACAGAATCAGCAAGAGAACCGTTTCGAGCACGGCCGAAACCCGGTAAATGGCATCCTGCGCCCGCCTTGCTTATACCGGCGGTGTGGGCGTCAGCGTCCGTGAAGCATGCTTGCAACGGGCGGTGCGGAACCTAATCCGGACGGCGACGGAATGCAAGGGGTCTTTTGAAGAAATCCGGCCTTCTCCCGGAATGCTCCGGCAAGGTTTCCGGAGAAATGCGCAACATTCCGTCGCCAAATCACCATATGTTGTTCGAAAATGCCCGCAACCGGGCGACATGAAGCCATCGCAATCCGCCTTTCCGCATGATATCGGTCACATACAAACCCTGGCGCCAAAGTTGCGTGGATAACGCATGCAGAATTCCATGATTTTCACAGGAACAGGAGGAGGAATCAGAAAATGGCGAACCTGAAAGAGGCGGTGATAGTTTCGGCCTGCCGGACGGCCATCGGGGAGTTGCTGGGGTCTCTCAAGGCCATCT
>CAZXMK010000077.1:0-10928 GCA_964641935.1 uncultured Syntrophaceae bacterium | reverse complement strand
GCTCGGAGGCTCCTTCCGCCAGGGACTGGCTGGAGGCGGAGACCTCACCCGCCGCGGCGGAGACCTGCTGTGCCGCTTCGCCCAGCTGGTCGGCGGAGTGCATGATGGGCCGGCTGATGCTGCGGGCGAAGAAGAGGACGCCCACGACGGTCAGGGCCAGGAAGCCCACGGCGATGATCAGAATGAAGTTCCGGATCATGTGGGCCGGCGCGAGAAATTCCTCCTGGTTCTGGGTAAAGCCGACGCCCCAGCCGGTGAGTTCCACGGGAGCGAAACCGGCGATCTTGGGAACACCCTGGAATGTATAACGTTCCGATCCAGTCTCATGCGCCAGCATCCTCTTCATGAACGTCTCCATCCCCGCCTGCTTGCTCAGGTCCAAATCCAGGATGAATTCCTTCTTTGGGTGGGCGATGGTCAGCCCGGCCTTGTTGGTCATGAAGGGGTAGCCCGTTTTGCCGACCTTCACGGCCACGATCTTCTCGACGAGGAAATCAATTTTCAGGACCGCGGCTACCATCCCCCGGAACTCGCCTCCGCTTCCCAGGATGGGGGCAGCGACAACCGCCACGGGACTCCCCGACTTCTTGGATTTGATGACCGATCCGACGTTCACCTTCCCGGCCTTGGCCGCGGCGAAATAATCCCGGTCACTGACGTTGAGGCCCACGTAACCGCCGCCGATGCCGTCGGCGCGGCCCACACCGGAGGCGTCGCTGACGAAGAGGCCTTCGTAGTCGTGGCCGATCTTTTTCATCATGGCCGTCAACCTGTAGGTTGCCCCGTCGGTCTTGCCGGAAGCCGCCTCCATGACGGCCGGATCGACGGCGAGCCCTGCAATGAGCTTCATCTCCTCCGTGAGGGCCATGTTGACGATGCCGGCTACGTTCTTCGCGATGTTTTCCGCCTGGTTTTCGGCGATGTCGGACAGCGCCTCGGACGATTTCCAGGCGCTGAAGACGCCGACCACGAGCAGGGGGATCAGGACGACCAGGATGCCGCCTGTCACCAGCTTGAAATTAAGGGACATTGTCTTCTTCATACGTTCTTGCCTCCTTGCTTCTGTTTGACCTTTGCAGGTGCGTTTAGGGGAAATATGCGTTCGGACCACGTCATGCACGTTCCGGACCATGTCCTTTCAGGCCTTTCGGAACGGCTGAAGGGAGGTGGGAATGCCTGTATTTACAAACGTTCTGCGAAGATGCGAACGGGAGAAACGGACAGGCGGCTTCCCGGCCATCCTGCTCGTGAGGGGGTTAATGACATCCTGTCATTCCCGGGAGGCAACCGGAAGAAGCAGGATGAGGATAGCCCCGGCATGGCGGATTGCTTGACGAGGCTCGTCAGGGAATTGACGACCAGCCTGCATGGGGGCAGGTCGAGGACCGAACCTTGAAAGGTTCAGGGGAGAAAAGGACAGGGTTTCGGCTGGAATCTGCCTGAGATTACAAATTATTCTACAAAATCCATGGGATTGATGCCTTGACCGCCGTTCCGGTTCCGGTATGAACGCCTGCAGGTTTGTTCCGGTGTTCTCCTTATCCCATGTTATGTGTTCAACTTCCGGATTGTGACTCGGAGAACCCGGCCATGAAGGGAACAGGATCCGAATTTTCTTCTTTTTTTTGACCGGCATTTTCGCATTCAGAAGCGATCATGGAAGGAGAGGGGTGGAATGCGGCTGGGGGCATACTCGTCGGGGATGGCCAAAAACAGCTTTTGGCGGGTCTTTGCTGCCTTTGAAGGTGTCTTTCCATGGACGTGTCGGGCTCAGTCCAGGATCTCGTGCCGGCCCGCCAGGTCCGCAACCGATTCCTCCTTTAAGGCGCCGAGCCTGCCCTCCAGGCACCGCTCCACCGCCTGCAGTGCGTCGCGTCCTGCCAGGGCCGCCGACTGAATTACGTAGTCGGCTCCGGCGGCCAGAAGTTCCCGGGCCTGCTGGGACCCTTCCGCCGTCAGGATGACAGCCGCTTTCGGACACATCCCTTTGAGGATATGCAGCAGGCGGAGATTGCTGGTTCCCTTGAGAATGCTGTCGGGAATCGAGCATAGAATCACCCGGGCATGGTGGATACCCGCGTGATGAAGCGTGTCCAGGTGGCTGATATCGCCGTAGACACAAGGGATTCCCATTCTATCCAGCCGTTCCCTGACTACGGGGTTGAAGTCGATGACCTCGATCTTCTTCATGAGATGGGGCGACTTCCTTGCCGCCTCGTCCAGAAAGGCGCTGGCGTTCCGGAAAAATCCCAGCACTACGACCGGGTGGGCCGCCTCCCCATCCGGTTCTTCCTCCACGCCGCCCACGTCCTTCAGGCCGATCAGCGCCAGCATGCGGCTTACCCGGTCTTGAAGCGTGTGGCTGTACTGGATTGCGTAGGTGGATGCGACCGCCAGGATGGCAAACACCCAGATCACCGGCGTGACGGTCTCCTTCGGGATGTGCCCGAAACCGATTCCGAGGGTAAGGATAACAAGGGAAAACTCACTGATCTGGCTCAGGTTGATCGTGGAGAGGAGCGACACACGGTGGCCCGCACGGAGGGGGTAGAGAATTCCGAAGACGCTCAGGAAACGGACAAACACCGCCACGGCGGCCAGGGCGAGGGCCATGATGATCATGTCCACGTTGGGCCAGGGGATCTGCATGCCCAGGGCGACAAAAAAGAGGGTGATGAAGAAGTCCCGGATGCTCACTACCCGGGCGACCACCTCCAGGTTATAGGGAAATGTCGCCAGGGACACCCCGGCAATGAGGGCGCCCATTTCCATGGAGAGCCCGACCCGGGGATGATCCGCCACAAGGGCCACCAGGAAGCACCAGCCCAGGCTCATGACGACCACCAGCTCCGGAATCTTGGCCACCGACCGGAACATCCGCGGCAGAAGATACTTGCTCACGCCGAATGATGCCGCCACGAGGACCGTGCCGGTTGCAAATGTCCGGATGAGGTTGAGCACATCGGGATTGGCCAGGTTCGGCTGAACGGCAAGCACGATGATGGCCCACACGTCCTGAAAGACCAGGATTCCCACGGTGATGCGCCCGGCCAGCGTGTCCATCTCGAACTTGTCGTAGAGGAGCTTGACCACGATCATCGTGCTGCTGATGGCAATGGCCACGGAGAAATACAGCTTCGCGAATCCGCCCTGCGCCAGGGAGACCCCCAGCCCCTCGAGAAGCGTGAAGACGCCGTATCCGAACCCGAGGCTGAGGGGGAACTGCAGAAGCCCCGGCAAGAGGACCAGCCGGCCCGAGGAGAGCATCTTGTGGAGGTCGATCTCAAGGCCGATCATGAACAGGAGCAGGATCAGGCCGATCTCCGAGACGGTGACGATATCCGCATGACCGGCAATCAGCCCGAAACCGACGGGACCGATGAGGACGCCTGCCAGGATATGCCCCAGGATCACCGGTTGGCGAAGCAGCCTCATCAGGAGCCCCATGGCGCTTGCGCCGATCATGCACATGGCGATGTTGGCGATGACGCCGTGACCGCCGCCGGCTCCCTCGGCCGCTGTAGCCAGGGAGGGAAGCATCCATTCTGCTGTCAGCAGAAGGGCAATCCAACAGAGAACCGCTGTCGGGACCGCACCGGTTCCGGTCGGCGGGCACGGATGGAATCGAGGTGCGAAGGGGAGGCGGCTCATGGCTTTTTCGGGGGTATATCGGCTTTGCAGAAACGGCACTTCACTGTCTCACGCTCCCTGCTCTCAGGAACCACCTGGTCCCTGCTGCACTTGGGGCATCGGCGTTTCAGGCGGAGGATCCTGCCGGCAGCTCCTTGAAATATGGACATGTTCCGGACCTCAAATAAAAAAAACCGCCATGACGGTGTATCACGCCATGGCGGCCCGACCATGCTGCATCATCCCTTCACGGCTCCGGAGGGGGGCCGCGAACCCTTTGCAAATGGTGATCGATGTGTTGATGTGTTTCCGCTTATACCTTGAAGAACGTCGCCCGTCAACGGGACAGGCCAAAAGTAGCAGAAATCGGCCACCAGGTGTGGTACACAAATGCCAGGGGAAGAGATGATTCCCGCCCGTTTGATCTCTCAGGAGGGTACGCAATGAAACACTTGGCCATGTTCGTGACGGGTATCCTGATCCTGTCATGCCTGACCGCTTGCACCAGGGAAGAGGCGAAAGTCACGCAGGCCGCATCGGAGAGCTCGTTCGATGCAAGCGTGCTCACGGTGAAGCAGGCGGATTTCAGAAAGGTGCGAGGCCAGGTCCTGTACGTCCCCATCTATTCCAACCTCCCCCGCGATGAGAGGAAGATGTTCGATGTGAGCGCCTTCATCGCCATCCACAACACGGACCTGGATCATCGAATCCGGATCACGAAGGTGCTGTACTTCAACAACGACGGGAAGCTTGTGAAGGACTTCACCCCGCCGAGCCTGCAACTGGAGCCCCTGGGGGCCACGAACTTCTTCATCCCAAAGAGCGACCAGAGCGGCACGGGAGCGAACTTCCTCGTGGAATGGGTGTCGGAGACGCCGGTACGTGAACCCCTGATAGAATCCGTGATGATCAACCTCGAGACACATCATTCTTTCGCTTTCCAGAGCAGGGGCCACGTCGTCCGGGAAAGGCAATGATGGAATGCAGCCCGGGCAGGACCGCTGGTGATGCCCTCAGGAGAGATTAAGGGACAAGCCGGCGGCCTTGTTGCAGAATTCGGTGACAGACTGATGCCGGGAGACGTGATCGACCGGAGAATGATCGCAAAAAAAGGGGTCACAACCCGCGAGTGCGACTTGTAACCCCTCGATATCTGGTGGGACGTATCGGGATCGAACCGACGACCAACGGATTAAAAGTCCGCTGCTCTACCGACTGAGCTAACGTCCCGTGCTGTCGATTACAGCGAGGCGTGCCCTATTAACAGGGGGAAAGCCCCCTGTCAAGAAATCTCAGGCGCCGGAGAACGGGTTTTTCAGGATGATGGTCTCGTTCCGGCCCGCCCCGATGGAAACGAGGACGAGCCTGGTGTCCGAAAGCGCCTCGATCTGCTCCAGGTATTTCCGGGCATTCTTCGGGAGATCCTGAATCTCCCGGGCGTTCCGGATGTCTTCCGTCCATCCGTCCATCTCCTCGTAAACGGCCTCGCAGCGGGCAAGAACCCGCGGATTCGCCGGGACGGCGCTGCTGACAATCCCTTCTTCCGTCCGGTAGCCTACACAGATCTTGAGTTTCTCGATGCCCGTCAGGACGTCCAGCTTCGTTACGGCTAGACCCGTGATCCCGGAGACCCGCACGGACTGTCTGACGAGAACCATGTCGAGCCAGCCGCAGCGGCGCTTGCGCCCCGTGGTGGCCCCGAACTCCTGTCCCTCCCGCTGGATGCGCTCGCCGATCTCGCAGGTCAGTTCGGTGAGAAAGGGGCCGCCGCCGACACGGGTCGTATAGGCCTTGCAGATCCCCACCACGGCGTCCACGGCGCCGGGTCCCACGCCGGTCCCCGAGCAGGCATTGGAGGACACGGTATTCGACGACGTGACAAAGGGATAAGTTCCATGGTCCACGTCCAGGTGCGCACCCTGGGCTCCCTCGAAGAGGATCTTCTTGCCCTTGTGGATCTCCCGGTCCAAGAGCGTGGAGGTGTCGGTGATGTAGGGCTTCAGCGCCTCGCCGTACGCCCGGTACTGGTCGAAAATCGCCTGCTCCGAGACGGGCTCCTCTCCGAAGAGCTTCGTCAGGAGGAAATTCTTCTCCGCCACGTTGGCCGCCAGTTTTTCCCGGAATACCTCTTCGTCCAGCAGGTCTCCCATGCGGATTCCCGTCCTGGCCACCTTGTCCTCGTAGGCGGGGCCGATGCCCCGGCCGGTCGTGCCGATTTTCTTTCCGGCCTTGCGGGCTTCCCGGGCAAGGTCGAGCCGGCAGTGATACGGCATGATGGCGTGGGCCTTTTCGCTCACGAACAAATGAGTGTTGGGCGGGAAAATGCCGCGGCTCCGGAGGGCCTCGATCTCGCTCAGGAGAACATCCGGGTTCACCACTACTCCGTTGCCGATGATGCAGGTCTTCTGGTCGTGGAGAATTCCAGAGGGAATCAGGTGCAGGATGGTCTGTTCGCCTTTCACCACGAGGGTGTGGCCGGCATTGTTTCCGCCCTGAAAGCGGGCGATGACATCGGCATCCTCGGCATAGATGTCCACCACTTTTCCCTTGCCTTCATCGCCCCACTGGGTTCCCACGACAACGACGTTCGCCATGATCCGCTTTCCTTTCCGCCCCGGTTTCCCTACATCTCCACCTGGGTTACCGAGATGACATGGGGTAATTCCCTGAGTTTCTTGAGGATGTCCGGTGTCACCATCGTGTCCGTGGTCAGGACGACCAAGGCCTGTCCGGTTTCCGCCTGCTCGCGGTTCAGGCTCAGGTGAAGCCTGGCGATGTTGACGTTGTTCTTGCCCATGGTGGTGCCGATGTTCCCGATGACGCCGGGCCGGTCGTTGTTGTAGACCACCAGCATGTGTCCCTCGGGGATGGCATCCATGGCGAACTTGTTGATCCGGACGATCCGGGGGTCCTGCCGGCCGAACAGGGCGCCGGCGGTGTAGCTCGTCTCGTTCTGGGTCTTGACCGTCACGGAGATCATGCTCGTGTAAGCCTGGGTTTCGCTGCTCCTTGATTCCACCACCTTGATGCCGCGTTCCTTGGCCACCACGGGCGCGTTGATGTAGTTCACGTTTTCCTTCAGGATCGGCGTGAGGAGCCCCTTCATGAGCGAATTGATGAGGGGTGCAACGTTGTAATTCAGGATCTCGCCGCTGTACTCCACCAGCACCTCCTTGATGCCCCCGGAGACGAGCTGGGCCTGGAACTGTCCCAGTTTCTCCGCCAGTTCCAGGTAAGGCTGGATGATGTTGAGCAGCTCGCCGCTCACGGACGGGAAATTGACGGCGTTGCGGATCTCACCCTTGGTGAGGTAGTCCGCAACCTGCTCGGCGACGGCGATGGCCACGTTGATCTGCGCTTCATCCGTGGAGGCCCCCAGGTGGGGAGTGCAGATGACGTTGGGATGGCCCACCAGTTCCTTGTTCTTCGTCGGCTCCTCCTCGAAAACGTCCAGGGCCGCACCGGCCACCTGTCCCGAATTCAGGGCGTCCAGGAGGTCTTTCTCGCTGATGATGCCACCCCGGGCGCAGTTGATGATGAACACGCCCTTTTTCATCTTGGCGAAGGCCGTGGCGTTGATGATGCCCCGGGTCTCCTTCGTCATGGGGGTATGGACGGAGATGAAGTCCGAGCTCTTCAGCAGGTCGTCGAAGGAGACGAGGGTGATGCCCAGCTTCTCCGCCGCCTCGGGGGAGATGAACGGATCGTAGGCAATGACCCGCATCCGCAGGCCCTGGGCTCGGTCGGCGACGATGCTCCCGACCCGGCCGATTCCGACGATGCCGAGTGTCTTGTTGTATACCTCGGCGCCCATGAACTTGTTCTTTTCCCACTTGCCGCCCTTCATGGAGGCCGTGGCCTGGGGAATCTCCCGCGCCAGGGAGAGCATCAGGGAAATGGCATGCTCGCCGGTGGTGATCGTGTTTCCCCCGGGGGTGTTCATGACGACGATGCCCCGCTTGCTTGCCTCGGGGATGTCCACGTTGTCCAGGCCGATTCCGGCGCGGCCGACGACCTTGAGGCTGTCCGCCGCCGCTACAATTTCCTTCGTTACCTTCGTGGCGCTCCGGATGATCAGGCCGTCGTACTCTTTGATGACCCCCTTCAACTCGTCCGGCGTCAGGTTGGTCATGATGTCCACTTCCAGCCCGGGTGTATTCTTCAGGATCTCGATGCCCTGTGTCGATAGCGTATCGCTGATCAGTACCTTCTTCATACGTGATTCTCCTTTGTTCTATTCGATGCTGTATCTCACAGGGATGCCACTTTCTGGAGAAATGCCTTCTCCAGTTCCGCCAGGGCCGTCCGGATGTCCTCCGGCTCGACGGTGGGGCCGCACCAGAAGCGGTACCCCGGAGGGGCGTCCTTGTAGGAATTGATGTCGTAGGCAATTTTCTTCTTCCCGAGGTCGCTCGCGACGTCCTTGAGGAACTTCGCCCGGGCATCCTTGGGCAGGGCCTGGACCTTTTCATGGACGATGGACAGGCAGACGGAGGTGTTCGAGCGCACCTCCCTGCCGGCGGCCAGGAAATCGACCCAGTCGTTCTTCGCCACCCAGTCCTCCACGACCTTCAGGTTCGCCTCGCTCCGGGCGATCAGCCCCTGGAGGCCGCCGACGGACGCGGCCCATTGCAGGGCATCCAGATAGTCCTCCACGCAGAGGAGGGAGGGGGTGTTGATCGTGTCGCCCTCGAAGATGGAGACATTGACTTTGCCGCCCTTCTTCATGCGGAAGACCTTCGGGAGGGGCCACGGGGGGTCGTAGGAATCAAACCGCTCGACCGCCCGGGGACTCAGGACCAGCATGCCGTGTGCCGCCTCGCCGCCGAGGCATTTCTGCCAGGAGAAGGTCAGGACATCCGTCTTCGACCAGTCGATGGGCATGGCGAAGGCGGCGCTGGTGGCGTCGCAGAGGGTCAGGCCCCGGCGGTCCGCCGGGATCCAGTCCCAGTTCGGAATCTTGACGCCGCTGGTGGTTCCGTTGGCGACGAAGACCACGTCGCTGTTCCAGTCGATGGATGCCAGGTCCGGGATCTTGCCGTAGTCGGCCTTCAGGATCGTCGGGTTGAGCTTGAGCTGCTTCTGGATGTCCGTCGCCCAGCCCTCGGAGAAACTCTCCCAGACGAGGGCGGTGACAGGTCGGGAGCCCAGGAGACTCCACATGGCCGCCTCGAAGGCGCCCGTATCGGAACCGGGCATGATTCCCACGAGGTAGTTGTCCGGGATGCCCAGGATGCTCTTGGTTTCCTTGATGGCTTTCGCCAGCTTGTCCTTTCCCTGGGCGGAGCGGTGGGAGCGGCCTACCGGTGCGTCCTTGAGGACATCCAGGCTCCATGCGGGCCGCTTGCTGCAGGGTCCGGAACTGAAATTGGGATTGTGCATAGCATATACCTCACTGTTTTTCTGACGAGCAGAATTCTATAACAAGATTGGATGGATTGTGCAAGCCCTTTTATCGGAGAAGATGCTTGATTTGTTTGAGGTTTTTCAGATTCACGGGCTGGGGGAGCCGAAGCGGCGGGCGATTGGAGAAGGGGAGACAAAGGCGGCGCCACACCGGGAAAGAGTACTTCGGGCTTGAAAGAAAACCTGCGGAAATCTATAACGTCGGCGTTGTTTTCCGGCATTTCGGGTCGATGGGTGGGCGATGAGGCGGAAACATTCCAAAGACGTCGCCGCGGAAGCGGTCGGCGAGGTGGACCTGAACCCGCAGTTCATGCTGGCGCTGGAGCTGATGGAAAGGACGGAGCGGAACGTGTTCATCACGGGCCGCGCCGGCACGGGGAAGTCGACTCTTCTGCGCTATTTTCGCGAGCACTCGGCCAAGCCCGTCGTCGTCCTGGCCCCCACGGGAGTCGCCGCCGTAACCGCCGGCGGCCAGACGATCCACTCCTTCTTCGGCTTCAAGCCCGACATCACCCCCTCGGCCATCCGCCGCCGCGTGAAGGGGGAAAAAGCAGACCTTTACCGCCGGCTGAAAATCATCATCATCGACGAGGTCTCCATGGTCCGGGCCGATCTGCTGGACTGCGTGGACCGTTTCCTTCGCCTGAACGGGCCGGCGGCGGACAAGCCCTTCGGCGGGGTGCAGATGATCTTCATCGGGGATCTCTACCAACTCCCGCCGGTGGTGACGAGCCGCGAAAAGGAGATCTTCCGGTCCCATTATGCAACGCCGTTCTTCTTCAGCGCCCGTGCCTTCGAAGACTTCGATCCGGCCTTTGTCGAGCTGGAGACGGTCTACCGCCAGAAGGACCCGGAATTCATCCGGCTCCTGAACGCCATCCGCAACCGCTCCATTTCGGACGAGGACCTGGCGCTTCTGAACCGCCGGGTCGATCCGGCGTTCGAGGCACCCGCAAAGAGCTTCTACATCCACCTGACCAGCACGAACGACCTGGCAGACCGCATCAACGAGGAGCAGCTCTCCCGGCTGCCCGGGGATCCCTGGACGGCCGTGGCCGCCGTCGACGGGGATTTCGAGGACCAGTACCTCCCGACGTCGCCGGTCCTGAAACTGAAAAAGGGCGCCCAGATCATGCTCCTCAACAACGACTCGCTGGGACGCTGGATCAACGGCACCATCGGGAGGCTGAAGGGGGTGAGGCCGCAGGAGGAGGGGCCGCCGCTCCTCCTGGCCCGCCTGGACAACGGCAAGAAAGTGGAGATCGCGCCCTACACCTGGGAAATCTTTCGGTTCTTCCTCAAAGATGGGGAGATCGCCTCCGAGGCGGTGGGCTCCTTCATGCAGTACCCGGTTCGGCTCGCCTTTGCCGTGACGATCCACAAGAGCCAGGGGAAGACCTTCCGGAACGCCGTTGTCGACGTGGGGCGGGGAACCTTCGCTCACGGCCAGATGTACGTCGCCCTGTCGCGGTGCACCGACCTTGACGGCCTCGTCCTCCGGAAGCCCGTCCGGCGGAGCCACATCCTCATGGACTGGCAGGTGGTCAACTTTCTCACCCGTTTTCAATATGGCGAGGCGGCCCGGCGGAGCCCCCGGGAGGAGCGGGTCGCCATCCTGGAGGATGCCGTCCGGGAGCGGAAAAAGCTGGAGATCGTCTACCTGAAGGCAAAGGACGAGAAATCCCGGCGGACCGTCCGCCCCCTCTTCGTCGGCGAGATGACCTTCAGCGGACGCCCCTTCCTGGGACTGGAGGCCCACTGCCTGATGCGGGACGAGAAACGGACGTTCAACGTGGACAGGATCCTGGAGATCCGGGAGGTGCCGTGAAAAAGATCCGGAGTGCATTCTTCTGCCAGAATTGCGGGCATTCCTCGCCCAAGTGGCTCGGGAA
>CAZXMK010000076.1:0-11172 GCA_964641935.1 uncultured Syntrophaceae bacterium | reverse complement strand
CGCTCCATGATCATGCCGATGGCGACGCCTTCCCAGTAGGCCGCGTCAAAACGGTTCACGGTCTTGTATCGTTTCCAGAGCTCCTTCATGACGTTCATTCCCGGCGTGTTGTCCGACGGCAGGCCGCCCGGGAACTGCATGGCGAGGCGGTCCCGGATGAGCCCCTTGCCCTGCCGGAAGAAATCGGGGTCCGTCGAGGTCCAGGTGCCGAGGAAGCGGGGGTTGTAGCGGAGCCGGTCGGCACTCCGGAGGGTCGTGATGATGGCCGCCGGCAGCATCTGCATGAAGACGTATTCGGCACCGCTCTTCTGGAGCCGGAGGAGCTCCGTGGTCAGATCCACGGTCTTGGGCGGGAATTCTTCAATGGCGACGATCTTCACCCCAAGCCGGGTCGCGTATTCCCGGGTCGGCTTGTGGATCGAGCGGCCGTACGCGTTGTTGTAGGTCAGAAGCCCCACTTTCGGTGCTTCTTTCCCGGTGTGAATCGCCTTGATGTACTCGAGGACCGCCTGGCAGTCCATGCGGTAGCTGCCGAAGGGGAGATACATGTAGTCCACCGGCTTCTCCAGGATCTCCCAGCTAGTGGAGAAGTTGATGGTGGGGATCTTGTACTGCTGGACGATGGGCTTGGCCGCCAGCCCCTCGCCGGCTCCCCAGGTGGCGATCATGTCCACCTTGTCCTGGATGGCGAACTTCTTGACCGCCGCCACCGCTTCGGGAACCTTGTAGGCCGTGTCCGCCAGGAGGACCTCGATCCGGTTGCCGGCGACGCCTCCCTTGACGTCGTTGACGTAGGCCAGGTAGTCCTGCAGGCCCTTGGCATGAAACTGCCCCCAGGTGGAGGCGGGTCCCGTCATGTTGATGGCGGCGCCGACCTTGATCGTCTTCGCCCCGGCCGGAGCGGCGGCGACGAGGAACACGGCCGCGAGGACGGCCAGCAGGGTGGAACAAAGAATCCGTTTCATGATCTCCTCCTTCAGATAATAAAAAAGGCCGGGAATGACTCCGCGGCCTGGCCAAAAACAAAAAGCCGCGGGCGGTATGAGATCCGCCCGCGGCCCTTTCATTTCATCTTGTGTCGGACCCTACAGGCAGACCTCCCGGGTAAAGCTAAAAAAGCCGAAAAAGAAGGTTGCCTGGATGGTTCCGATGGACATTGATTTCTCCCGATGAAAAAAGTTGCAGACTTTTACTCTGGAAGACCAGCGAATGTCAAGGGGAAATTGCCCGGGAATGATTTTTCTGTCTTTCCGAGTCGTGCATTGCCTAAATAAAGGAGATCAATTACCATGGGTCCGGCCCTTGAGAGATCCGGCCGACGAAGAATCCAGAATGCTTATGGATTGCGGCGTGCTTGTGCCCCGCCGCATGGACGGGGACACCTGGAGGGAGGTTGGTGAAATGAGCGGAACCCTTTTCATGATCCACGGGATGTATGCCGGTCCCTGGATGTGGGAGAATTGCCGGGGCTGGTTCGAGGACCGGGACTGGCAGTGCGTCGCGACGGCTCTGCGCCACCGGGACAATCAGCCGGGAGGTCCTCCGGACCCGCGGCTGGGGACGGTGAGCCTGTTGGATTTTGCGCAGGACCTGGAGGACGAGATTCGCCGGCTGGACCGGAAGCCTGTTGTCATGGGCCACTCCATGGGGGGCCTGCTCGCCCAGATCCTGGGAAGCCGTGGTCTCGCCGCCGCGCTGGTCCTGGTCGCCCCCGCCGCTCCCGCGGGCATCCCGGTCACAAGCCTTTCCGTGACGAGAAGTTTCCTGGAGCAGTTCCTCCGGTGGGGATTCTGGCGAAAGCCGGTCCTGATGTCCTATGCGGATTCCCGCTACGGCGCCATGAACCGGCTGCCGGAGGAGGATGCGCGGCGCATCTACGGCCGGTACAGTCACGAGTCCGGGCGGGCCCTGTTCGAGATGGGCCTGTGGCCGCTTGACGGAAAACGGGCCTCCCGCGTGGACGAGGCGAAAATCGATGTCCCCGTGCTGGTCCTGGTGGGGGATTGGGACAGAATGACGCCCCCGGCCGTGGCGCGGAAGATCGCCGCGAAATACCGCTCCGTCTCGACGCTTAAGATGCTGCCGGGCCATGGCCACACGCTGCCGGCCGAGCCGGACTGGGAGGAGATCGCCGCCTTCATTGAAGGTTGGCTGATGCAGTCCGTTCCGCAGACGTTATGAAATCCGTTTCACCGGCACGGCCAGGGACAGCGTTCGGTCGATGCAGGCAGGCAGCTCGTCGGGGTGATGGGTGACGAACAGGATCGTGGTTTCCCCGGACTCGGCGATCCGGTTCACCAAGTCCATGATCCGGCTCCGGTTTCCCGGATCCAGGCCCTGGCAGGGCTCGTCCAGCACCAGGAGCTCGGGCGATTTGACCATGGCCCGTGCCAGGAAGACCATGCGCCGCTCCCCGAAGGAGAGGGAATCGAACGGCCGTCCGGTCAGCGACGCGATGTCCAGGAGGGTCGCCCAGTCGTTCGCCGCCCGGACCTGGCTCGCCGTTGCATGGTGATAAAGGCCCACGGAGTCGAAGAAGCCCGACAGGATGACATCCTGCACCGCAAGAGGCAACCGGTACCGGATCTGTAACTCCGGTGAGACGAGCCCGAGGCGGGACTTGATTTCCCAGATGCTATCCCCCGATCCCCGCTGCCGGCCGAAGAGCCGGATGTCGTTGGAATAGGCCTGGGGATGGTCCGCCGTGATGAGGGACATCAGGGTTGTCTTCCCCGAGCCGTTTGGCCCGACGATCGCCCAGCGCTCGCCCCGGCGGACGGTCCAGGAGAGGCCGTCAAGAACCGTCAAGCCGCCGTAGCGGACGACGACGTCTCTCATGGCGACCAGAATTTCCCCGTTTGCAGGGGTGGTCCTTTCCGTCCGCAAAACGACAGGGCACTCCGACACCGGCCGCTCGAAGAGGACCCGGATTCGGTCGGGTGTGAGCACTTCGGCCCGCGGGCCCTGGAAAAGGACGCGCCCTTCCCGAACACCCAGAACATGAGTGATCTCCGGGGGGATTTCATCCCCGCGGTGGGTGATGAGGACGACCTGTGTACCGGTGTTCATGACCGTGCGGACGATTCCCTGGCAGGCGCTTCGCGAGGCCTGATCCAAGCCGGCAAAAGGCTCGTCCAGGATCAGGAATTCTGGGTTCGCAAGGAGGGCACGGGCGATCAAGGCTTTGCGGAACTCACCCGTCGAAAGAAAGCGGATTGGACGCTGCGCAAGGTCCGTGATGCCCAGGTGTTCAAGAAGGTGGTCAACCTCCGCGGGATCAACCATCCCGCCGTCCGCACCGCCACGGACCGTATCCTGCGTCCGTTCCAGGTCGTTCCAGCATCTCGCGAAGGATCGGCCGGCGTCCTTTGCATCCTCCCGTGAAAGGATGCGCTCCTGACGTTCGAGGGAGACGTGGCCGGGAGGGCCGCCCTCCGGTCGGTTTCCGTTGCGGAGCACCCGTCCGCGGACATGGATCTCCTCGCCGGCCAGGATTCGTGCCAGCGTGGTCTTCCCCGCGCCGTTCGGACCGAGAATGGCCCATTGTTCGCCGCGGCGGATCTCCCAGGTCGTGTCCTGAAGGAGGAACGATGCGCCGAGACGAACGGTGATGCCTTCCAGTTTCAACAGGATGTCCGGGTCCATCGTGATCTTGCCTTTTCCCGCCGCTGTCCCGGATCGGAGCGGGGTCCGTCCGCGAGTCTTGGTATTGACGCCGGCGCTGCACCGGTTTATCATGAGCCCACGGATGTCTCAAGGCGGATGCGCAGTGCATCCTTAGATCGCTGAACGGGCTTGAGGAGGCGCAAATGAGAGTTCGTGTTTCGGCCGTGTTCGAACAGGCGGGAGAGGTCCTCTGCATGCGTTATGTTTACGGAGGAAAGGATGTGTATGCCCTTCCGGGCGGAGGCGTCGACAAGGACGTGCCCCTTCAGGAGGCCACTACCCTGGAATGGAAGAACGAACTTGGGGTGAAGCTGGTCATCGGCGACATCATCATGATCGGCGAGGCGCCGGCGACAAAGCGCTATCCCCAGACCCTGCACGTCATATTTGAAGCCAGGGAGATCCATGGGACACCGAAGGTCCGGACCGATCACACGAGCTCCCTGGAGGTGTGCTGGGTTCCCGTGGACAAGCTTGCCAAAATGCCGCTTTACCCGGATGTAGGCAAGCAGCTCCATGAATATTTCCTGGATGGCGCCCGCCGGTCCCTGCCCTTCATCGCCAACTGCATGGAACGGGGGTTCTGGTGATTCTGACGGATATGCACGAGACGGTCCTTTTCCGTCTCCTCGATGAAATCGCATTCTTCGATGTCTTCGAAGACGACGAGATAACCGGTCTCATGAAGATTGCGGCATGGGTGGATGTTCCGGCGAACCAGCGCATCATCCGGGAAGGTGAACTGGACCTCAGGATGTATGTGCTGGTGAAGGGCCAGGCGGACGTACTCTTCCGGGGGAAGACGATCGCCGGCCTTCAGGCGGGGGACATCTTCGGCGAGGTGGGACTGATGGGAAAGCCCAGGATCGCCCACGTCGAGGCCCGGACGGACTGCCTGATGCTCGCCTTCGAAGCCGATGACCTGAACAACCTGATCCCGATCCTGCAGGTAAAATTCCTGCGGCGGGTGCTGGAGGCCGTGTTTTCCCGGCTTCAGAAGTCAAACATCCAGAAATGGATGCAGCCTTCGGGAAGGAGAAAATCCCGGGGGGGCAGCGATACCATCGAGTTGCTGCCGCCGGGGACCATAATGGGAACAAGGGGTATCCGGGACTGAATCTCCGGGAGGCCGGATTCGAATGGGCATGCTTCGGGAAGCCGTGGGGTCAGGCTTCCTTCTTTTCCTGCTCCTCATCTTCTTTTCTCAGCGGTTCCCTCGGTTTTTCCTCTTTGTCCACCTTCAGTTCCACGTCCATTCCCATCCCGGTTTCTCCAGCTGAGATCGTCTGGGGAGCGGAGGCGGTTTTTCCCTTGCTGATGCTCAGGGCCATCCCGGAATAGTTGATGATCCAGTTTCGCAGATCGAACTGGATATAGCGGACGCCGTTGATGCGGGTGATCTCTTTCACCATCTGCTCGAGGTTGCCGAGGTCGAACTCCTCGCCCTTCCGGTTTTTCAGGAGCTCTCCGTAAAGATAAGCCGTGTTGCCGATAAAAGAGTAGTCGATCCTGGTCGTGTCGACATCGTAACGAACCAGGATGTTCCGGATCTTGCGATTGATCTCGTAGCGGTCCACGGCGGCCATGTTCAAATCCTCCTGACGGTTCATAACATTTCCGCGAATCAATTTGAACCGCTTTTCCGTCTGAGGCTGCCCGCCCGTCAATCATCCATTGACGGCTCGACTTTGTTTCCCTTATGGTTTTTCGTCAGATGTATTGCCATCCAGTGAGGGGTGAGCATGGGGGATGCATCGGTTCTGCTGCTGGGCGCGACAGGACTTGTCGGCGGCGAGTGCCTGAAGCTGCTGGTTACGAGGGACGATTACCGGCGGATCGTGGTTCCTGTTCGATCTCCGCTCCCGGAGACGGTTCGGGATGCCCGCGTGGAGGTCCACACAATCGACTTCGAGCGGATTGGAGACTTCTCGTCCCTGCTTGCCGCGGATCACGTGATTTCCTGTCTCGGGACGACCATCGCAAAGGCGGGTTCGCAGGAGCGTTTCCGCCGTGTCGATTTCGACTACGCTTATGAAACGGCCCGCCGTGCCGCCGGGGAAGGGGCATCCCACCTGCTCCTGGTGACGGCCATGGGGGCTGATGCGTCCTCGCGGATTTTTTATAACCGCGTCAAGGGCGAACTGGAAGAGGCCGTGAGAGGGCTTCCTTTCCGAAGCGTAAGCATTTTCCGGCCGTCCCTCATCCTGGGCGACCGGCGGGAGAGCAGGGCGGGGGAATCGGCGGGCAAAGTCCTGGCGGCTCTCTTCGGTTTTGCCATCCCATCCCGCTATAAGCCTGTGGCGGCCCGTGATATTGCCCGGGCCATCCTGGCCGTGGCTCGGGAATCCACTCCCGGAATCAGGATCGTCGAGTCGGATGCCATCCGGAGAATCGCCCGGAACACGACCTCATGACAGGGCATTCTTCCGCAGGCGTGGACGCAAGTCCGTTGCGATCCGTTTGTGGAGGGGGTATCGGTCTCTTCATCCGCATCCAACACAAGGAGGGTAGACATGACGGAACGAAAAGTCATAGCGACGGGAAGGAAAGCGAAGGATTTTCTGCTGAAGGACCAGGACGGCGAAGATTTCCGGCTGGCGGCCTACCGGGGCAACCGGATTCTCCTGTCCTTTCATCCGCTGGCCTGGACGCCGATCTGTGCACAGCAGATGAAGGACCTGGAAAGGCAGTATCGCTCGTTCCAGAAGTTCAATACGCTGGCCGTCGGTCTCAGCGTGGACAGCGTGCCCTGCAAGGCGGCCTGGGCCAAAAGCCTGAAACTACGGCACACGCGCCTCCTGGCGGATTTCTGGCCCCATGGCGGGGTGGCGAAATCGCTGGGTATCCTGCGGCCCGAAGGCTTCTCGGAGCGGGCGAACATCCTGCTCGACGAGACGGGAAAAGTTTTGTTCACGAAGGTCTATCCCATCCGGCAGGTCCCGGACCTGAACGAGATCCTGGCGGCCCTGGGCGCGTGAACGGATGATCCATAAAAAAAGAGGGGATGCCTGAATCATGACTTCGAAAGGAGCAGTCCTTCTGCGCTACCGCAGGCCGCTGACCCTGTCCCTGGTCGCGATTCTCGTCATCTGCGGCCTGGCCGGCTTTTTGTATTACCTCCGTTACCGGAGCACACATGTTTCGACGGACGATGCCTTTGTGGCCGGGCGGATCCACTCCGTCGCCTCCAAGGTTCCCGGCACGGTGGCCCGGATCGCCGTCATCGACAACCAGTTCGTGAAGCAGGGGGAGACGCTGGTGGAGATCGACGAGCGGGATTACGATGTGCGGGTCCGGGAGACCCAATCCGCCGTAGAGGCCGAGAAGGCGAAAGAGCGGGAAATCTCGCTCCGGGCGGATGTCGCCCGAAGGCAGCTGGATGAAGCAGGTTACCGCCTGGAGTCTGCCCGGGCGAACCTCCGTCTTCAGGAGGTCCAGTCCCGGCAGGCGGAGATCGACCTCAAGCGGACAACTCAACTCCGGGAGAAGAAGATCATCGCCGAGGAGCGTTATGATCGGGCCCGGACAGCCTCTGACACGGCCAAGGCGCAGGAGGAAGCCGCCCGGGAGCAGGTGAAGCAGGCGGCAGCCTCCCTCGAGACCCAGCGGTCCCTGATCCGGCAGATGGAATCGGCCCGGCAGTCCCAGGAAGCGACGGTGAAGCAGAAGGAGGAGGCACTCCAGGCCGACCTGCTTCGGAAGAGCTACACGAAGATCGTCGCCCCGGCGGACGGATACGTCACGAAACGGTCCGTCGAGGTGGGAAACCAGGTCCAGGCGGGACAGCCCCTGATGGCAGTGGTCGGCCTCGATGACGTCTGGATCGTGGCCAACTACAAGGAGACACAGCTCCAGCGCATGAAGCCGGGACAAAAGGCGGAGATCCGTGTGGACGGCTATCCCGGAAAAACCTTCATCGGCCGTGTGGACAGCATCATGGCGGGCACCGGGGCGGTCTTTTCCCTCTTCCCTCCGGAAAACGCCACGGGCAACTACGTCAAGGTCGTGCAGAGAATACCGGTCAAGATCATCCTGGACCGGGACACCGATCCGGGCCATGTGCTCCGGGTGGGCATGTCCGTCGTGCCGACGATCCTCATCGAACAGTGAAAGGCTTCCCGCGGCCGGCACGGTCCTTCATGCCGCCGGTGGATCCGCATGGAAAATCCCGTCAACAAATGGCTGGTCGCCTTCACGGTGATGCTGCCCACCCTGATGGTCATCATCGACACGTCGGTGGTCAATGTCTCCCTCGACCATATCCGCGGAAGCCTCTCCGCCGGCATCGACGAGGCGACCTGGTCCATCACGTCCTACCTGGCAGCGAACGCCGTCATCGTTCCGATGACCGGCTGGCTCAGCCGTTTCTTCGGCCGGAGGCGGTACCTCCTGTTTTCCATCGCCCTCTTCACGGTCAGTTCCCTCCTCTGCGGCCTCGCCTGGAATATCCAGAGCCTGATCGTCTTCCGCATCTTACAGGGGATCGCCGGCGGCTCGCTGCAGCCCATCTCCCAGTCCGTCCTCCTGGAGACCTTCCCGCCGGTCCAGCACGGGATGGCCATGGCCATTTTCGGGGTCGGGACCATGTTCGGCCCCATCGTCGGCCCGGTCCTGGGCGGCTGGATCACCGACAACTGGTCCTGGCACTGGGTCTTTTTCATCAACATCCCCATCGGGGCTCTCTCCATCTTCATGACGACGCTCTTCATCCGGGATCCCTCCTACATGAAGCGGACGGCCCTGACGGTTGACTACATAGGCCTGATCCTGCTCGGCCTGTGGGTGGGCTGCCTCCAGATGATCCTCGACCGGGGCCAGCGGGAGGACTGGTTCGCCTCCGGATTGATCGTCACGCTGGCGGTCATCACCGTCGTCGCCCTGGTCTTCTTCGTGTTCACGGAGATCACGGTGCGCTACCCCATCGTGGACCTCGGCGTTTTTCGGGATCGCTCCTTCTGCATCGGCAACGCCGTGGTCTTCTTCATCCTTGTGAACCTCTTCGGCAGCATCGTCCTCCTGCCGATCTATCTCCAGACCCTGATGGGCTATACATCTTACCTGTCCGGCATCGTCCTCGGGCCGGGAGGGATCGCGGTCCTGATCACCATGCCGATCGTTGGCCGCCTCATCCAGAAGGTGAACCCGAAGTTCGTCGTCGCCGCGGGCGTCATCATCACGGCCTGGTCGAGCTACCTGATGTCCCGCTTCACCCTGGGGGCGGACTTTTATGCCGTATTCTGGCCCCGGGTCGTCATGGGGGTCGGCATGGGCATGATCTTCATCCCCCTGATGACGCTGACGCTCTCGGGGATCCGGCGGGAAGAGATGGGCAATGCCACCTCTGTCTTCAACCTCGTCCGGAACCTCGGCGGAAGCCTCGGCATCGCGTTCGTGACGACCATGCTTGCCCGGCGCTCCCAGTTTCACCAGTCGAGGCTGGTGGAGCATCTGACGCCGTTCGATCCGACCTTCTGGTCGTCATCGCAGCAGGCGGCGGAGATGCTCCAGCGGAAGGGGATGGCGGCGGCCTCCGCCTCGCAGGGCGGCCAGGGAGTCATTTACGAGCAGCTCCTGCGGCAGGCCTCCATGATGTCCTTCAACGACGTTTTCCAGATCCTGGCCGTCATGATGCTCTGCATGCTTCCGCTGGTCCTCTTCATGAAGCACATCCGGCACGGGCCGGAGCCTGCTCCAGAGGCCCTGCCCGGCGAGAAGGCGGCGGTTCGGTGAAAAAATGAAGAGAATGGATCTGCAGTGCGACGGAAAAGAGGAAGCCGGGATGAAACAGCGACGGCTCGGAAAAGACGGTCCCCTCGTTTCGGCCTTGGGGCTGGGATGCATGGGAATGTCCGAGTTCTACGGTGTACGCGACGATGCGGAATCGCTGGCCACCATTCACCGGGCCCTGGAGATGGGAATCACGCTGCTCGATACGGCCGACGTATATGGTCCCTTCCTGAACGAGGAACTCGTCGGAAAGGCTGTCCGCGGCCGCCGGAAGGAGGTCTTCCTGGCCACCAAGTTCGGGATCCTCCGCAGCGACGATCCACGGTACCGCGGGGTGTGCGGGAAGGCGGAATACGTGCGCTCCGCCTGCGAGGCCAGCCTGCGACGCCTGGGTGTCGATGTCATCGATCTCTACTACCAGCATCGCGTGGACCCGGAGACACCCATCGAGGAAACCGTCGGAGCCATGGCGGATCTCGTCCGGGAAGGGAAAATCCGATTCATCGGCCTCTCCGAGGCGGGACCCGGCACCATCCGCCGGGCCCACGCCGTCCATCCCGTGACGGCCCTCCAGAGCGAATATTCCCTGTGGACGCGGGATCCCGAAGAAGGGGCGCTTCAGGTCTGCCGCGAGCTGGGAATCGGTTTCGTGGCCTACAGCCCCCTGGGGAGGGGGTTCCTGACAGGGCAGCTCCGCTCGTTCGAGGATCTTCCTGAGGGTGACTACCGGCGAACATCCCCCCGGTTCCAGGGGGAAAATTTCCGGAAGAACCTGGGGCTGGTGACGCGCTTGGAGGCGATGGCCCGGGAGAAGAACTGCCGTCCAGGCCAGATTGCCCTGGCCTGGGTGCTCAGCCGGGGCGAGGACGTCGTTCCCATCTTCGGCACGAAGCGCCGGACCTACCTGGAAGAAAACGCGGGTGCGCTGGACATCGAGTTGACGGAGGCGGAGAGGAGCCTCCTGGAGGAGGCCTTTCCGATCCACAGGGCCGCCGGGGCGCGCTATCAGGAAGTCATGATGGGCTTCCTGGGCCGGTAATCGGGACTGGCGGGGATGGATTTCCCCGGTCCGGGATGACGGGTGTGTCACCGCATGCCGGAACGGGCAACGGGGCGGAACAACCGAAGGAAAAGGAAAAGCGGCACATGACGGACATCTCCCCGCACCTTTTGTTCTTGATTTTTATGGCCCTGGCGGCGGCTACGGTCCTCGTGTTCCGCCTGATCCCCAGGTCCCGGGGAAGCCTGCGGGCGGCCCCGGAGGCGGAGGAGGCGTTCACCGCCGGCGAGGCGGATCCCGATTATCGCTACTATGCCGCCGGATCCGAGGCCCATCCCTCGGCCCTGCTGATGCTCCGTGACGACTGGAGCCTCGAGGGAGGCTGGCGGGAGCTGACGGACGCCGAGCACGACCTTCCTGTGGCCGTAGAGGGGATGCAGCGGAGGGCGGCGGAGCGGATCCGCCCACTTCACGCCTTCAATCTCCTGGACCCTCATGGAATGAAGATCGGCGCCTGGTACGGGCCTCTGGGACCGGGTCCTGCAATCCGGTTTCGGGAAGGGGGGAGCCTGTCGGTCGATCCTCCACCCATCGTTCAGGAGCCGTAAATGAAAAACCGGGGACAGATTTTCGTCTGTCCCCGGTGGATGCCGGAGGATTTGCCGAAGTACGTCCTCCATCCAACCGCTATTTCCCGGCGTAAATGCGCCAGTCCACCGCACAGGCCCCTTTTTCGTAGACCAGGACCGGGTTGAGGTCGATCTGCTCGATCTCGGGAC